>NZ_CATKQD010000012.1:0-103176 GCF_949768175.1 Pseudomonas sp. IT-P74
AGAAAAGTCACAGCTACTGGATTTCTATGCAATCGCTCGGTGCGTGGCTATCATGCGGGCCTCATTGTGAGGCGAGACCTGCATGCTGACGTTGTTAAAGCTTCTTAAAGATGGCCGATTCCATTCGGGCCAAGCATTGGGTGCTGCCCTGGGCATCAGTCGTAGTGCTGTGTGGAAGCAGCTTCAGCATTTGGAAGCTGAGCTGGGTCTGTCTATTCATAAAGTTCGTGGGCGCGGCTATCAATTGTCCACGCCATTAGCGCTGCTCGATCCTGTCGAGATAAGCGCTCAGGCGCACTCTTGCGCCTGGCCCGTCCAGGTTTACGATTCAATCGACTCAACTAATGCCGAGGCGCTGCGCGCTATAGAGCGCGGGCAAGATGCGCCGTTTGTGGTGCTTTCGGAGCGGCAGACGGCCGGGCGCGGGCGGCGTGGTCGCAAGTGGGTCAGTCCATTCGCAGAAAACGTCTATTACAGCCTGGTGCTACGCATTGATGGTGGGATGCGTCAGCTGGAGGGCTTGAGTCTCGTCGTTGGGCTCGCTGTCTTGCAGACGTTGCGTGAGCTCGGTATTGCAGCCGCTGGATTGAAATGGCCTAACGATGTCCTTGTAGGTCAGAAAAAAATCGCGGGAATACTGCTGGAGTTGGTTGGTGACCCTGCTGATGTGTGTCACGTGGTCCTGGGAGTGGGAATCAATGTAAACATGCAGTCCGCTGATGAGGTGGACCAGCAGTGGACATCCCTGCGGCTCGAGTCGGGTAAATTGTTTGATCGTAACCAATTGGTCGCGGTGCTGGGGGAGATGCTGCAGCGATACCTGGCTCGTCACCAGGAGGGTGGTTTTTTGGCCATCCAGTCGGAGTGGGAGCAAAATCATCTGTGGCAGGGGCGAAGCGTGTCGTTGATTGCCGGCGTCAATCAAATTGATGGTGAAGTGCTTGGTATTGATGGCCAGGGCGCTTTGCGCCTGAAGGTGGATGGTGTGGAGAAAGTCTTCAGTGGTGGTGAGTTGAGCCTGAGGTTGCGTGATGATTCTTGAGCTCGATTGTGGGAATAGTTTCATCAAGTGGCGTGTGCTTGCCGCTGATGCAGGGCGGGTGCTGGGTGAAGGGGTCGTTGATTCCAATCTCGCATTGCTGGAGGGCTTGGCAGGGGTCAAAGGGCTTGCCCTCACGTTTTGCCGGTTGGTGAGTGTCAGGACTGCGGAGGAAACCGCTGCGCTGACGTCTCTGCTCAAGGACACCTTTGATGTACCGGTTGTGTGCGCAACGCCGGCGCGCGAAGTGTCAGGCGTGCGCAATGGGTATGAAGAGTTTGAGCGACTGGGCCTGGATCGGTGGCTTGCGATGCTTGGAGGCTTTCATCAGGCTTCAGGTGCGTGCCTGGTGCTGGACTTTGGTACGGCGGTGACTGCTGACTTTATTGCGGCGGATGGAGAGCACCTGGGTGGTTTCATCTGTCCGGGGATGCCGTTGATGCGCAACCAGTTGCGCACCCACACGCGCAAAATTCGTTATGGGGATCTGGCGGCCGAGCAGGCTCTGGAGCGTCTTGTTCCAGGTCGCGCGACTGTCGAGGCTGTAGAGCGTGGTTGCCTGTTGATGTTGCGCGGCTTCGTGCTGACCCAGCTCGAATTGGCACGCAGTTACTGGGGTGAGGACTTTGTCGTGTTCCTCACTGGGGGGGATGCGAGCCTGGTTGCTGAGGTCGTGCCTCAGGCCAGGGTTGTTCCGGACTTGGTGTTTGTCGGATTGGCCATGGCCTGTCCCTTGTCCTGAGGTTTTTATGCGTTGGTTGTTTCTGCTGCTGCTTGTCCTCAATGGCTTCTACTACATCTGGCATCAACAGGAGGCTCCTCTGCGCGCGAAGGATGTCACGCCTTTGAGTCTGTATCGCGGGTCTCAACAGGATATCCGTTTGTTGAGCGAGGCAAGCGACGTCTCCAAGGACAAAGGTAAGGCTGTCTCGACAGACAATGGCTGCCTTTATCTGGGCGGCTATACGCGCCAGGAGGCCGCGCAGGCGGTTGAGCGTCGTTTGAGCGGTATGGAGGTCAAGTATCAGTCCCTGCCGAAAGCAGCGGCCGAAGGGGCAGGGTATTGGGTGCGTATCGCACCGGAAAGCCGGCGTTGGCTGGACGATTTGCAGCTGCTAAACCTTTCTAAAGAATTCAATGAGTTAAAACATAAAATAATGCCGTGCGAGGGGGTTGCACCCGCCGAATAGTTTGCATAGAATGGCGCCCGCTCCACAGCGAACACCGGAAACGGTAAGCGGTGTGAAGCAAGGTCAACGCAGCTAAGCTCAGGTTTTTAATGAGAAAAATGCTTGACAGAAGGCTGGCATGATGTAGAATGCCGGCTCGCTTAGGAGGGGTTCCCGAGCGGCCAAAGGGATCAGACTGTAAATCTGACGTCTACGACTTCGAAGGTTCGAATCCTTCCCCCTCCACCATTTTTAGCGAGAGCTGTAAGCCTCGCGGGTATAGTTTAGTGGTAGAACCTCAGCCTTCCAAGCTGATGATGCGGGTTCGATTCCCGCTACCCGCTCCAAGTTTACAGGTTTTGCACAGTGTTACGCTCTTGTAGCTCAGTTGGTAGAGCACACCCTTGGTAAGGGTGAGGTCAGCGGTTCAAATCCGCTCAAGAGCTCCATATAACAAGGCAGATATGAAAATATCTGCCTTTGTTTTAGGTGGTAGTGGTTGCGCCTGAATGTGTTTCTGAAGGTTGCCGGTGTCGTGAATGCCGGTGTTGCAGCCAAGGTTGCCTGGTAAGTGTTGTAAAGTCTTTTTCGGGTCGGCATAATGGTCGGCCTGATTTTGTTTTAGGTCAGTAGCTCAATTGGCAGAGCGACGGTCTCCAAAACCGTAGGTTGGGGGTTCGATTCCCTCCTGACCTGCCAGATTCACTCGGTGTGTCTGGCTTTCTTTTCACAGGATCTTCATAGATGACTCCTAAAGCTGAAGCTCAAGGCTCTCGTTTCGACCTCCTCAAGTGGCTTGTAGTAGTCGCTCTGGTGGTTGTTGGCGTTGTTGGCAATCAGTACTTTTCTGCTTCGCCGATCCTGTACCGCGTACTCGCATTGCTCGCTATTGCTGCTGTAGCTGCCTTTGTAGGCCTGCAGACGGTCAAGGGCAAGTCTTTCTTTGTACTGGTTAAGGAAGCGCGCACCGAAATTCGTAAAGTCGTTTGGCCAACTCGCCAAGAAACCACGCAGACCACGTTGATCGTTGTGGCTGTTGTCCTGGTTATGGCGTTGCTGTTGTGGGGGCTTGATTCCCTGCTCGGCTGGCTTGTTTCCTTGATCGTCGGCTAAGGGTGTCCCGTGGCTAAGCGTTGGTATGTTGTGCATGCTTACTCCGGTTACGAGAAGCATGTAATGCGCTCGCTGATCGAGCGCGTAAAGCTGGCCGGTATGGAAGATGGCTTCGGCGAGATTCTGGTTCCCACTGAAGAAGTGGTTGAAATGCGCAATGGCCAGAAGCGCAAAAGCGAACGCAAATTCTTCCCTGGCTATGTGCTGGTGCAGATGGATATGAACGAGGGTACTTGGCACTTGGTCAAGGATACTCCTCGGGTGATGGGTTTCATCGGCGGTACTGCCGACAAACCTGCGCCAATCACCGATAAAGAAGCAGAAGCGATTCTGCGCCGCGTTGCCGATGGTAGCGACAAGCCGAAGCCGAAGACGTTGTTCGAGCCGGGTGAGTCGGTGCGTGTCAATGACGGCCCGTTCGCAGACTTTACCGGTGTTGTTGAAGAAGTTAACTACGAAAAGAGCCGGATCCAGGTCGCGGTGCTCATTTTCGGCCGCTCTACTCCGGTGGAGCTCGAGTTCAGCCAGGTCGAAAAGGTCTAGTTGAACAAAAATCCCAACCCCGCAGCCGTAGGCTGTGGGGTTTTGTCGTCACTGGGATAAACGCGCAAGTAACCGGGGAGCCTTTCGAGGCGTTTGAACCCGTAATTGGAGTGCCTCATGGCCAAGAAGATTACCGCTTACATCAAGCTGCAAGTGAAAGCCGCTCAGGCTAACCCAAGCCCACCTGTTGGTCCTGCTCTGGGTCAGCACGGCGTGAACATCATGGAATTCTGCAAGGCTTTCAACGCCCGTACTCAGGGTCTTGAGCCAGGTCTGCCGACTCCAGTGATCATCACTGTCTACAGCGACCGTAGCTTCACTTTCGAAACCAAATCCACCCCTGCTTCGGTTCTGCTGAAGAAGGCGGCCGGTCTGACCAGCGGTTCCGCTCGTCCGAACACCGTTAAGGTTGGCACCGTGACTCGTGCTCAGCTGGAAGAAATCGCGAAAACCAAAAACGCGGATCTGACTGCAGCTGATATGGAAGCGGCCGTGCGTACTATCGCCGGTTCTGCTCGTAGCATGGGCCTTAACGTGGAGGGTGTGTAATGGCTAAGCTGACCAAGCGTCAAAAGGCTATCGCCGGCAAAATCGAAGCAGGCAAGGCCTACAACTTTGTAGACGCCGCTGCCCTGCTGGCCGAGCTGTCGACTGTCAAGTTCAGCGAGTCGTTCGACGTAGCTGTAAACCTGGGTGTTGACCCGCGTAAATCCGACCAGGTCGTTCGTAGCGCTACTGTGCTGCCACACGGCACTGGCAAGACCGTTCGCGTTGCTGTGTTCACCCAGGGTCCAGCTGCTGAAGCCGCTCTGGCTGCCGGCGCTGACCGTGTAGGCATGGACGACCTGGCTGCCGAAATGAAAGGCGGCGACCTGAACTATGACGTAGTGATCGCATCCCCGGATGCAATGCGCGTTGTAGGTCAGTTGGGTCAGATCCTCGGTCCACGTGGCCTGATGCCTAACCCTAAAGTCGGCACCGTAACCCCAGACGTAGCTACCGCGGTTAAAAACGCCAAGGCTGGTCAGGTTCGTTATCGCACCGACAAAAACGGCATCATCCACACTTCCGTTGGCAAGATCGGCTTCGACGCCGTCAAGCTGAAGGAAAACGTTGAAGCCCTGATCGCTGATCTGAAGCGTATCAAGCCAGCTTCCTCGAAAGGCATTTACGTCAAGCGCGTTACCCTGAGCACCACCATGGGCCCAGGTCTGGTCATCGACCAAAGCTCGCTCGACGCGTAAGACACAGATTGGCGCAAGCGATTGCGCCAATTGAAAAATTGGGGTCCCTGCCTGGCGGGGGCTATCCAAGACCGTAGGCGACGCAAGTCTTAAACCACAAGCCTACGCAGATGGTGCTCCCGGTTCCTTACCGAATCAGACACCAAAACGACATCCGGTTTCGACCAGATGAAACGGTAACAAGCAGGAGTTAAACCCGTGGCAATTAAACTCGAAGACAAGAAGGCCATCGTCGCTGAAGTCAACGAGGCTGCCAAAGTCGCTCTGTCCGCTGTCGTGGCTGATGCCCGTGGCGTAACAGTAGGCGCGATGACCGGACTCCGTAAAGAGGCTCGTGAAGCTGGCGTTTACGTACGTGTTGTACGTAACACCCTGCTCAAGCGCGCTGTTGCTGACACTGAATTCAGTGTCCTCAACGACGTGTTCACTGGCCCTACCCTGATTGCGTTCTCCAAAGAACATCCAGGCGCTGCCGCCCGGATCTTCAAGGAATTCGCAAAGGGTCAGGACAAGTTCGAGATCAAGGCAGCTGCGTTCGAGGGCAAGTTCCTCGCAGCTAACCAAATCGACGTACTGGCAACTCTGCCGACCCGTGACGAAGCAATTTCTCAGCTGATGAGCGTGATTCAAGGCGCTACCAGCAAATTGGCTCGTACTCTGGCGGCAATTCGCGACCAGAAAGAAGCTGCTGCAGCCTAAGGCTCGTCAACTTCTCGCGTTTTTTGTTTTTTTCGATGGTCGCGTAGGCCGTCCCCAATATCAGGAATTAGATTCATGTCTATCTCTCAGAACGATATCCTTGAAGCAGTTGGCAACATGTCCGTAATGGAAGTTGTTGAGCTGATCAAAGCTTTCGAAGAAAAATTCGGCGTTACCGCTGCTGCTGCATCGGCAGGTCCTGCCGCTGCTGCCGCCGTTGTTGAAGAGCAAACTGAATTCAACGTCATGCTGACCGAAGCTGGCGAGAAGAAAGTTAACGTGATCAAGGCAGTACGTGAACTGACCGGTCTGGGCCTGAAAGAAGCCAAGGCTGTAGTTGACGGCGCTCCTGCCATGGTTCTGGAAGCTGTTGCCAAAGAAGCAGCTGACAAAGCCAAAGCAGTTCTGGAAGAAGCAGGCGCTAAAGTCGAGCTGAAGTAAGCATCGACTTTGCTCCTCCAGCCCGAGCGTTAAGCGACAGGCTGATGGCTGGTGGCTCTTGCCACCGGCCTTTTTCCGTTATTGGCAGCCGACTGGGTCGGTGCCGATAACGTGCTGTAACCACCCGATGCGGTGGCGCAAACCATGGGGTTTGCACGATTTTCTGGCTGCTCCCGTCGGGAGGGGCCAAACAAGCAGGTGACCAAGCTGGGGAACGCTGATGGCTTACTCATATACTGAGAAAAAACGTATCCGCAAGGACTTTAGCAAGTTGCCGGACGTCATGGATGTGCCGTACCTCCTGGCCATCCAGCTGGATTCGTATCGTGAATTCTTGCAAGCGGGAGCGACTAAAGATCAGTTCCGCGACGTGGGCCTGCATGCGGCCTTCAAATCCGTTTTCCCGATCATCAGCTACTCCGGCAATGCTGCGCTGGAGTACGTCGGATATCGTCTGGGCGAACCGGCATTTGATGTCAAAGAATGCGTATTGCGCGGTGTTACTTACGCCGTACCTTTGCGGGTAAAAGTGCGCCTGATCATTTTCGACAAAGAGTCGTCGAACAAAGCGATCAAGGACATCAAAGAGCAAGAAGTCTACATGGGTGAAATCCCCCTGATGACTGAAAACGGTACCTTCGTAATCAACGGTACCGAGCGTGTAATCGTTTCCCAGCTGCACCGTTCCCCGGGCGTGTTCTTCGACCACGACCGTGGCAAGACGCACAGCTCCGGTAAACTGCTGTACTCCGCGCGCATCATTCCTTACCGCGGTTCGTGGCTGGACTTCGAGTTCGACCCGAAAGACTGCGTATTCGTGCGTATCGACCGTCGTCGCAAGCTGCCTGCCTCGGTACTGCTGCGCGCGCTGGGCTATACCACTGAAGAAGTGCTGGACGCGTTCTATACCACCAACGTATTCCACGTGAAGGGTGAGACCCTGAGCCTGGAGCTGGTGCCTCAGCGCCTGCGCGGTGAAATCGCGGTCCTCGATATTCAGGATGACAAAGGCAAGGTTATTGTCGAGCAGGGTCGTCGTATCACCGCTCGCCACATCAACCAGCTGGAAAAAGCCGGGATCAAAGAGCTGGATGTGCCTCTGGACTACGTCCTGGGTCGTACAACCGCCAAGGTCATCGTGCACCCGGCAACCGGCGAAATCCTGGCAGAGTGCAACACCGAGCTGAACACCGAGATCCTGGCCAAAATCGCCAAGGCTCAGGTTGTTCGCATCGAAACTCTGTACACCAACGATATCGACTGCGGTCCGTTCGTCTCCGACACCCTGAAGATCGACTCCACCAGCAACCAATTGGAAGCGCTGGTCGAGATCTATCGCATGATGCGTCCTGGCGAGCCGCCAACCAAAGACGCTGCCGAGACCCTGTTCAACAACCTGTTCTTCAGCCCTGAGCGCTATGACCTGTCTGCGGTCGGCCGGATGAAGTTCAACCGTCGTATCGGTCGTACCGAGATCGAAGGTTCGGGCGTGCTGTGCAAGGAAGACATCGTCGCGGTACTGAAGACCCTGGTCGACATCCGTAACGGTAAAGGCATCGTCGATGACATCGACCACCTGGGTAACCGTCGTGTTCGCTGCGTAGGCGAAATGGCCGAGAACCAGTTCCGCGTTGGCCTGGTACGTGTTGAGCGTGCGGTCAAAGAGCGTCTGTCGATGGCTGAAAGCGAAGGCCTGATGCCGCAAGACCTGATCAACGCCAAGCCAGTGGCTGCGGCGGTGAAAGAGTTCTTCGGTTCCAGCCAGCTGTCCCAGTTCATGGACCAGAACAACCCGCTGTCCGAGATCACCCACAAGCGTCGTGTTTCCGCACTCGGCCCTGGCGGTTTGACTCGTGAACGTGCCGGCTTTGAAGTTCGTGACGTACACCCGACTCACTACGGTCGTGTATGCCCGATTGAAACGCCGGAAGGTCCGAACATCGGTCTGATCAACTCCCTGGCCGCTTATGCACGCACCAACCAGTACGGTTTCCTCGAGAGCCCGTACCGTGTGGTGAAAGACGCTCTGGTCACCGACGAGATCGTATTCCTGTCCGCCATCGAAGAAGCCGATCACGTGATCGCTCAGGCCTCGGCCACGATGAACGACAAGAAAGTCCTGATCGACGAGCTGGTAGCTGTTCGTCACTTGAACGAATTCACCGTCAAGGCGCCGGAAGACGTCACCTTGATGGACGTATCGCCGAAGCAGGTAGTTTCGGTTGCTGCGTCGCTGATTCCGTTCCTCGAGCACGACGACGCCAACCGTGCGTTGATGGGTTCGAACATGCAGCGTCAAGCTGTACCAACCCTGCGCGCTGACAAGCCGCTGGTCGGTACCGGCATGGAGCGTAACGTAGCCCGTGACTCCGGCGTTTGCGTCGTGGCTCGTCGTGGCGGCGTGATCGACTCCGTCGACGCCAGCCGTATCGTGGTTCGTGTTGCCGATGACGAAGTTGAAACCGGTGAAGCCGGTGTCGACATCTACAACCTGACCAAGTACACCCGCTCCAACCAGAACACCTGCATCAACCAGCGTCCGCTGGTGCGTAAGGGTGATCGGGTTCAGCGTAGCGACATCATGGCCGACGGCCCGTCCACCGACATGGGTGAACTGGCACTGGGTCAGAACATGCGCATCGCGTTCATGGCATGGAACGGCTTCAACTTCGAAGACTCCATCTGCCTGTCCGAGCGTGTTGTTCAGGAAGATCGCTTCACCACGATCCACATCCAGGAACTGACCTGTGTGGCCCGTGACACCAAGCTTGGCCCAGAGGAAATCACTGCCGACATCCCGAACGTGGGTGAAGCGGCTCTGAACAAGCTGGACGAAGCCGGTATCGTTTACGTAGGTGCTGAAGTTGGCGCGGGCGACATCCTGGTCGGTAAGGTCACTCCGAAAGGCGAGACCCAGCTGACTCCGGAAGAAAAACTGCTGCGTGCGATCTTTGGTGAAAAAGCCAGCGACGTTAAAGACACTTCCCTGCGTGTACCTACCGGTACCAAAGGTACTGTCATCGACGTACAGGTCTTCACCCGCGACGGCGTTGAGCGTGATGCTCGTGCACTGTCGATCGAGAAGTCCCAGCTGGACGAGATCCGCAAGGATCTGAACGAAGAGTTCCGCATCGTTGAAGGTGCTACTTTCGAACGTCTGCGTTCCGCTCTGGTCGGCCACAAAGCCGAAGGCGGCGCCGGTCTGAAGAAAGGTCAGGACATCACCGACGAAATTCTCGACGGTCTTGAGCATGGCCAGTGGTTCAAACTGCGCATGGCTGAAGATGCTCTGAACGAGCAGCTCGAGAAGGCTCAGGCCTACATCGTTGATCGTCGCCGTCTGCTGGACGACAAGTTCGAAGACAAGAAGCGCAAACTGCAGCAGGGCGATGACCTGGCTCCAGGCGTGCTGAAAATCGTCAAGGTTTACCTGGCAATCCGTCGTCGCATCCAGCCGGGCGACAAGATGGCCGGTCGTCACGGTAACAAGGGTGTGGTCTCCGTGATCATGCCGGTTGAAGACATGCCGCACGATGCCAATGGCACCCCGGTCGACGTCGTCCTCAACCCGTTGGGCGTACCTTCGCGTATGAACGTCGGTCAGATCCTTGAAACCCACCTGGGCCTCGCGGCCAAAGGTCTGGGCGAGAAGATCAACCGCATGATTGAAGAGCAACGCAAAGTCGCCGAGCTGCGTAAATTCCTGCACGAGATCTATAACGAGATCGGCGGTCGTCAGGAAAGCCTCGATGACTTCTCGGACCAGGAAATCCTGGACCTGGCTCAAAACCTGCGTGGCGGCGTTCCAATGGCCACTCCAGTGTTCGACGGCGCCAAGGAAAGCGAAATCAAGGCCATGCTGAAACTGGCGGACCTGCCAGAAAGTGGCCAGATGCAGCTGACCGACGGCCGTACCGGCAACAAGTTCGAGCGCCCGGTTACCGTTGGCTACATGTACATGCTGAAGCTGAACCACTTGGTAGACGACAAGATGCACGCTCGTTCTACCGGTTCGTACAGCCTGGTTACCCAGCAGCCGCTGGGTGGTAAGGCGCAGTTCGGTGGTCAGCGTTTCGGGGAGATGGAGGTCTGGGCACTGGAAGCATACGGTGCCGCTTACACTCTGCAAGAAATGCTCACAGTGAAGTCGGACGATGTGAACGGCCGTACCAAGATGTACAAGAACATCGTGGATGGCGATCACCGTATGGAGCCGGGCATGCCCGAGTCCTTCAACGTGTTGATCAAGGAAATTCGTTCCCTCGGCATCGATATCGATCTGGAAACCGAATAACACGTGACGCGAATCGAGAGCGGGGCAGGATTGCCCGCTCTCTGCTCCGCCAGGAGGAAAGGCCTTGAAAGACCTACTGAATTTGCTGAAAAACCAGGGTCAAGTCGAAGAGTTCGACGCCATCCGTATCGGATTGGCATCGCCTGAGATGATCCGTTCGTGGTCGTTCGGTGAAGTTAAAAAGCCGGAAACCATCAACTACCGTACGTTCAAACCTGAGCGTGACGGCCTGTTCTGCGCCAAGATCTTTGGCCCGGTAAAGGATTACGAGTGCCTGTGCGGTAAGTACAAGCGCTTGAAGCACCGTGGTGTGATCTGCGAGAAGTGCGGCGTTGAAGTCGCGCTGGCAAAAGTTCGTCGTGAGCGCATGGCGCACATCGAACTGGCCTCGCCAGTTGCCCACATCTGGTTCCTGAAATCGCTGCCGTCCCGTATCGGCTTGCTGATGGACATGACCCTGCGTGATATCGAACGCGTTCTCTACTTCGAGAGCTATGTCGTTATCGATCCAGGCATGACCACCCTTGAAAAAGGTCAGCTGCTGAACGATGAGCAGTACTTCGAAGCGCTGGAAGAGTTCGGCGACGATTTCGATGCCCGCATGGGTGCCGAAGCTGTCCGCGAACTGCTGCACGCTATCGACCTGGAGCACGAGATTGGCCGTCTGCGCGAAGAGATTCCGCAAACCAACTCCGAAACCAAGATCAAGAAGCTGTCCAAGCGTCTGAAGTTGATGGAAGCCTTCCAGGGTTCCGGCAACCTGCCAGAGTGGATGGTGCTGACCGTTCTGCCGGTTCTGCCGCCAGATCTGCGTCCACTGGTCCCGCTCGATGGCGGTCGCTTCGCGACTTCCGACCTCAACGATCTGTATCGTCGAGTGATCAACCGTAACAACCGCTTGAAGCGTCTGCTCGATCTGTCCGCTCCGGACATCATCGTGCGCAACGAAAAGCGTATGTTGCAGGAAGCTGTCGACGCACTGCTCGACAACGGCCGTCGTGGCCGCGCTATCACCGGTTCCAACAAGCGTCCTCTGAAATCCCTGGCTGACATGATCAAGGGTAAGCAGGGTCGTTTCCGTCAGAACTTGCTCGGTAAGCGTGTTGACTACTCCGGTCGTTCGGTAATTACCGTAGGTCCGACCCTGCGTCTGCATCAGTGCGGTCTGCCGAAGAAAATGGCTCTCGAGCTGTTCAAGCCGTTCATTTTCGGCAAGCTGGAAATGCGTGGTCTCGCGACCACCATCAAGGCTGCCAAGAAGATGGTCGAGCGCGAGCTGCCAGAGGTCTGGGACGTTCTCGCTGAAGTGATTCGCGAACACCCGGTTCTTCTCAACCGTGCACCGACCCTTCACCGTCTGGGTATCCAGGCGTTTGAACCGGTACTGATCGAAGGTAAGGCTATCCAGCTGCACCCTCTGGTCTGCGCCGCGTACAACGCCGACTTCGACGGCGACCAAATGGCCGTGCACGTACCGCTGACGCTGGAAGCCCAGCTCGAAGCGCGTGCGTTGATGATGTCGACCAACAACATTCTGTCGCCAGCCAACGGTGAGCCAATCATCGTTCCGTCGCAGGACGTTGTATTGGGTCTGTACTACATGACGCGTGAAGCGATCAACGCCAAGGGCGAAGGTCGTGTGTTCGCGGATCTGCAGGAAGTTGACCGTGTGTTCCGTGCCGGCGAAGCCGCACTGCACGCCAAGGTTAAAGTCCGGATCAACGAAACCGTCAACGACCGTGATGGCGGCAGCGTGAGCAACACCCGTATCGTCGACACTACTGTCGGCCGCGCTCTGTTGTTCCAGGTTGTGCCAAAAGGTCTGTCGTACGACGTCGTCAACCTGCCGATGAAGAAAAAGGCGATCTCCAAGCTGATCAACCAGTGCTATCGCGTGGTTGGTTTGAAAGAGACTGTGATCTTCGCTGACCAGTTGATGTACACCGGTTTTGCTTATTCGACCATTTCCGGCGTTTCCATCGGTGTTAACGACTTCGTTATCCCGGATGAAAAAGCCCGCATCATCAATGCTGCTACTGATGAAGTGAAAGAGATCGAAAGCCAGTACGCCTCCGGCCTGGTAACCCAGGGCGAGAAGTACAACAAAGTGATCGACCTTTGGTCCAAGGCGAACGACGAAGTTTCCAAGGCGATGATGGCCAACCTCTCGAAAGAGAAAGTCATCGACCGCCATGGCGTCGAAGTCGACCAGGAATCCTTCAACTCGATGTACATGATGGCCGACTCGGGTGCGCGGGGTTCCGCAGCACAGATTCGTCAGCTGGCCGGTATGCGTGGCCTGATGGCCAAGCCGGACGGTTCCATCATTGAAACGCCGATTACTGCGAACTTCCGTGAAGGTTTGAGCGTACTCCAGTACTTCATCTCCACTCACGGTGCTCGTAAGGGTCTTGCGGATACCGCGTTGAAAACGGCTAACTCCGGTTACCTGACTCGTCGTCTGGTAGACGTTGCACAAGATCTGGTTGTAACCGAGATCGATTGCGGCACCGAGCACGGTCTGCTGATGACTCCGCACATTGAAGGCGGTGACGTTGTAGAGCCGTTGGGTGAGCGCGTATTGGGTCGAGTTATCGCCCGTGACGTATTCAAGCCAGGTACCGAGGACGTCATCGTTCCTGCCGGCACCCTGGTCGACGAGAAGTGGGTCGAGTTCATCGAGCTGAACAGCATCGACGAAGTGATCGTGCGTTCGCCGATCAGCTGCGAAACCCGTTTCGGTATCTGCGCCAAGTGCTACGGCCGCGATCTGGCTCGTGGTCACCAGGTGAACATCGGTGAAGCGGTCGGCGTTATCGCTGCCCAGTCCATCGGTGAGCCGGGTACCCAGCTGACGATGCGTACGTTCCACATCGGTGGTGCGGCAAGCCGGACCTCCGCAGCCGATAGCGTTCAGGTGAAGAATGGCGGTACCGTCCGTCTGCATAACCTGAAGCACGTTGAGCGAGTGGATGGTCACCTGGTTGCCGTGTCCCGTTCCGGTGAGCTGGCCATCGCTGATGACTTCGGTCGTGAGCGTGAGCGTTACAAGCTGCCTTACGGTGCCGTGATTTCGGTTAAAGAGGGTGACAAGGTCGAAGCTGGCGCCATTGTGGCCAAGTGGGATCCGCACACTCACCCGATCGTTACCGAAATGAAAGGTACCGTGACCTACGTGGGCATGGAAGAAGGCATCACGATCAAGCGTCAGACTGACGAATTGACCGGTATGACCAATATTGAAGTACTCGACGCCAAAGATCGTCCAGCTGCCGGTAAGGATATCCGTCCTGCCGTGAAGATGGTCGACGACAACGGCAAGGATCTGTTGCTGCCAGGCACTGACGTTATCGCTCAGTATTTCCTGCCAGCCAACGCCCTGGTCGGTGTGGCGGATGGTGCGAAGATCGCGATCGGTGATGTTATCGCTCGTATCCCGCAAGAGACTTCGAAAACTCGAGACATCACCGGTGGTCTGCCGCGTGTTGCCGACTTGTTCGAAGCCCGTCGTCCGAAAGAAGCGTCGATTCTGGCTGAAGTCAGCGGCACCATCGCGTTCGGTAAAGAGACCAAGGGCAAGCGCCGTCTGGTTATCACCCCGAACGACGGTACCGATCCGTACGAAGAGCTGATTCCGAAGTGGCGTCACCTGAACGTGTTTGAAGGCGAACAGGTAAACCGCGGCGAAGTTATCTCCGACGGTCCGAGCGATCCACACGACATCCTGCGTCTGCTGGGTGTGAGTGCGCTGGCCAAGTACATCGTCAACGAGATCCAGGACGTTTACCGTCTGCAAGGCGTGAAGATCAACGACAAGCACATCGAGACCATCCTGCGTCAGATGCTGCGTAAAGTTGAAATCGCTGAATCCGGCGATTCCAGTTTCATCAAGGGCGACCAGATGGAATTGACTCACGTACTGGTAGAGAACGAGCGCTTGAGCGGTGAAGACAAGTTTGTCTCCAAGTTCACTCGCGTTCTGCTGGGTATCACCAAGGCGTCGTTGTCCACCGAATCGTTCATCTCGGCGGCTTCCTTCCAGGAAACCACTCGCGTATTGACCGAAGCGGCGGTAACCGGCAAGCGCGATTACCTGCGCGGCCTGAAAGAGAACGTGGTCGTGGGTCGTCTGATCCCGGCTGGTACCGGTCTGGCTTATCACAGCGAGCGTAAGCGCCGCCGTGATGCAGACAAGCCGTTGCGCGTAAGCGCCAGTGAAGTGGAAGCTGCACTGACCGAAGCGCTGAACTCGAGCGGTAACTGAGTTCTGCGGTAAATGAGTGTGAGGCCCTGGTCACTCCGTTCATCGAATCGAGACAATTTGTCGAGATTGGATGAGTGGGGAGAGCGGGGCCTTGCCTTGACTGGGGGCAAGATCCTCTTTAGACTCTTGTACCCCTAAATTTGGCGGGAACTCGTTCCTGCCATTTTGCTTTTCTTGCAAGACAATAGCGTCGCAAGACAACAGTGGAGCTAGTAGATGGCAACTATCAACCAGCTGGTACGTCAGCCGCGTAAGCGTATCGTCGAGAAATCCGACGTGCCTGCGCTGCAGAACTGCCCGCAACGCCGTGGCGTGTGCACCCGTGTGTACACCACCACGCCGAAAAAACCTAACTCGGCACTGCGTAAAGTATGCCGTGTGCGCCTGACCAACGGTTTCGAGGTTTCCTCGTACATCGGCGGTGAAGGCCACAACCTGCAAGAGCACAGCGTGGTACTGATCCGCGGCGGTCGTGTAAAAGACTTGCCAGGTGTTCGTTACCACACCGTTCGCGGTTCGTTGGATACTTCCGGTGTTAAAGGTCGTAACCAGGGTCGTTCGAAGTACGGTACCAAGCGTCCGAAGTAATCGGCCGTTTTGCAGTTTTTCATTTTATTGAGTCGATAAGAGTAAGGTCGGGCACGCATCCATAGGAGCTGTCCCGGGCTAACCTGAAGACCGTTTGAGGGCTTATCAATGCCAAGACGTCGCGTAGCAGCCAAGCGTGAGATTCTGGACGATCCGAAATACGGAAGCCAAATCCTCGCCAAATTCATGAACCACGTAATGGAAAGCGGCAAGAAAGCCGTTGCCGAGCGTATCGTTTATGGTGCCCTGGATACCGTGAAGGCTCGTAAGGCCGGCACCGATCCCCTGGAACTCTTCGAAAAAGCACTCGACGCCATCGCTCCGCTGGTCGAAGTGAAGTCGCGCCGCGTTGGTGGTGCTACTTACCAGGTTCCGGTCGAGGTTCGTCCTTCCCGTCGTAACGCTCTGGCAATGCGCTGGTTGGTAGACTACGCCCGCAAGCGCGGCGAGAAGTCTATGGCTCTGCGTTTGGCTGGCGAACTGTTGGACGCTGCCGAAGGTAAAGGTGCTGCAGTTAAGAAGCGTGAAGACGTTCACCGTATGGCTGAAGCCAACAAGGCTTTCTCGCACTACCGCTTCTAATTTTAGCGTCACTAATTTTGCGAGGGCTTTATGGCTCGTACAACACCGATTAATCGCTACCGTAACATTGGTATCGTTGCACACGTGGATGCTGGTAAAACCACCACCACTGAGCGCGTCCTTTTTTACACTGGCAAAAGTCACAAAATGGGCGAGGTGCATGACGGCGCCGCGACCACAGACTGGATGGTGCAGGAGCAGGAGCGTGGTATTACCATTACTTCCGCTGCCATTACCGCCTTCTGGCAGGGTTCCGCCAAGCAGCACAAAGACCAGTACCGTTTCAACGTCATCGATACCCCGGGCCACGTAGACTTCACTATTGAAGTTGAGCGTTCCCTGCGTGTACTCGACGGCGCGGTCGTTGTGTTCTGCGGTACTTCCGGCGTTGAGCCTCAGTCCGAAACCGTATGGCGTCAAGCCAACAAGTACGGTGTTCCACGTATCGTTTACGTGAACAAGATGGACCGTGCCGGTGCGAACTTCCTGCGCGTGATCGCTCAGATCAAGCAGCGTCTGGGTCACACTCCGGTGCCTATCCAGCTGGCTATCGGTTCCGAAGACAACTTCCAGGGTCAGATCGATCTGATGACCATGGAAGCCGTTTACTGGAACGACGCCGACAAGGGTATGACTCCTCGTCGTGAGGCCATCCCTGCTGAGCTGCAGGAGCTGGCTGAAGAGTGGCGCAACAACATGGTTGAGGCTGCGGCCGAAGCCAGCGAAGAGCTGATGAACAAGTACCTTGAAGGTGAAGAGCTCACCATCGAGGAAATCAAGGGTGCTCTGCGTCAGCGTACTATCGCTGGTGAGATCGTTCTGGCCGTTTGCGGTTCTTCCTTCAAGAACAAGGGTGTTCCCCTGGTTCTCGACGCCGTTATCGACTACCTGCCGGCTCCAACCGACATTCCTGCCATCAAGGGTACTGACCCGGATGACGAGGAAAAGCAAATGGAGCGTCATGCAGACGACAACGAGCCGTTCTCGGCTCTGGCGTTCAAGATCGCTACCGACCCATTCGTGGGTACCTTGACTTTCGTCCGTGTTTACTCGGGCGTGTTGGCCTCCGGCGACGGCGTGATCAACTCGGTCAAAGGCAAGAAAGAGCGCGTGGGTCGTATGGTGCAAATGCACGCAAACGCCCGTGAAGAGATCAAGGAAGTGCGCGCTGGTGACATCGCGGCCCTGATCGGCATGAAGGACGTCACCACTGGTGAAACCTTGTGCAACGCTGACAAGCCAATCATCCTCGTTCGCATGGACTTCCCGGAGCCGGTTATTTCGGTTGCCGTAGAACCTAAGACCAAGGATGACCAGGAAAAAATGGGTATCGCTCTGGGCAAACTTGCTCAGGAAGACCCGTCTTTCCGCGTTAAGACTGATGAAGAGACTGGTCAAACGATCATCTCTGGCATGGGCGAGTTGCACCTGGACATCCTGGTTGACCGGATGCGCCGTGAGTTCAACGTCGAAGCCAACATCGGTAAGCCTCAGGTTTCGTATCGTGAGCGCATCACGAAGAATTGCGAAATCGAAGGCAAGTTCGTTCGTCAGTCCGGCGGTCGTGGCCAGTTCGGCCATTGCTGGATCCGTTTTGCTCCTGCTGACGAAGGTCAGGAAGGTCTGCAATTCGTGAACGAAGTAGTGGGTGGTGTGGTTCCTAAGGAATACATCCCGGCTATCCAGAAGGGTATCGAAGAGCAGATGAAGAACGGCGTAGTTGCCGGCTATCCGCTGATCGGCCTGAAGGCTACCGTGTTTGATGGTTCTTACCACGACGTCGACTCGAACGAGATGGCGTTTAAGGTGGCTGCTTCCATGGCGACCAAGCAACTGGCCCAGAAGGGCGGTGGTGAGTTGCTCGAGCCGATCATGGCGGTAGAGGTTGTTACGCCTGAAGACTATATGGGTGACGTGATGGGCGACCTTAACCGTCGTCGCGGCATGATTCTGGGTATGGAAGACACGGTCTCCGGTAAGGTGATCCGTGCTGAAGTTCCGTTGGGCGAGATGTTCGGTTATGCGACCGACGTTCGTTCGATGTCCCAGGGTCGCGCAAGCTACTCTATGGAATTCAAAAAATACAATACAGCTCCGTCGCACATCGTCGAAACTGTAACCAAAAAACAAGGCTGATTCAGTCCTTTAGGCAAGGAGTTAATTGTCGTGGCTAAAGAAAAATTTGATCGTTCCCTACCGCACGTCAACGTTGGCACCATCGGTCACGTTGACCACGGTAAAACCACTCTGACCGCAGCTCTGACTCGCGTTTGCTCCGAAGTTTTCGGTTCCGCAATCGTTGATTTCGATAAAATCGACAGCGCTCCAGAAGAAAAAGCTCGTGGTATCACCATCAACACCGCGCACGTCGAGTACAACTCGAAGATCCGTCACTACGCTCACGTTGACTGCCCAGGTCACGCTGACTACGTGAAGAACATGATCACCGGTGCTGCCCAGATGGACGGCGCGATCCTGGTTTGCTCGGCCGCTGATGGTCCGATGCCACAAACCCGTGAGCAC
Source organism: Pseudomonas sp. IT-P74 (assembly GCF_949768175.1). Taxonomy (NCBI): domain Bacteria; kingdom Pseudomonadati; phylum Pseudomonadota; class Gammaproteobacteria; order Pseudomonadales; family Pseudomonadaceae; genus Pseudomonas; species Pseudomonas sp. IT-P74. The sequence continues at coordinate 18,500 of NZ_CATKQD010000012.1, forward strand.
ATCCTGCTGTCCCGTCAGGTAGGCGTTCCGTACATCGTGGTTTTCCTGAACAAGGCTGACCTGGTAGACGACGCTGAGCTGCTGGAACTGGTCGAGATGGAAGTTCGCGACCTGCTGTCCACCTACGACTTCCCGGGCGATGACACTCCAATCATCATCGGTTCGGCTCGTATGGCGCTGGAAGGCAAAGACGACAACGAAATGGGCACCACTGCCGTTCGTAAACTGGTTGAAACTCTGGACAGCTACATCCCAGAACCAGAGCGTGCTATCGACAAGCCATTCCTGATGCCAATCGAAGACGTATTCTCGATCTCGGGTCGTGGTACTGTTGTGACTGGTCGTATCGAGCGCGGTATCGTTCGCGTTCAAGATGCACTGGAAATCGTTGGTCTGCGTGACACCACCACCACCACCTGCACTGGTGTTGAAATGTTCCGCAAGCTGCTCGACGAAGGTCGTGCTGGCGAGAACTGCGGCGTTCTGCTGCGTGGTACCAAGCGTGACGACGTTGAGCGTGGCCAGGTTCTGGTTAAGCCGGGTTCGGTTAAGCCGCACACCAAGTTCACCGCAGAAGTTTACGTTCTGAGCAAGGAAGAAGGCGGTCGTCACACTCCGTTCTTCAAAGGCTACCGTCCACAGTTCTACTTCCGTACTACTGACGTGACTGGTAACTGCCAGCTGCCAGAAGGCGTTGAAATGGTAATGCCAGGTGATAACATCCAGATGGAAGTTACCCTGATCAAGACCATCGCAATGGAAGACGGCCTGCGTTTCGCTATCCGTGAAGGCGGTCGTACCGTCGGCGCTGGCGTCGTAGCCAAAATCATCGAGTAAGCATCTCTTTTGAGATAGCTTCGATGCTTTGAAAAGCCCCCGCTCAGCGGGGGCTTTTTTATTGGGTTGACACCCATCTGGGGCGTCTATAGAATTGCGCCTCCTTTTAACGGGCGTATTGCGCCCGGTGGGAATAGCAGCCGGAGTCTGAAATCCAATGCAAAATCAGCAAATCCGTATCAGGTTGAAGGCTTTCGACCATCGCCTGATCGACCAATCAACCCAGGAAATCGTGGAAACCGCGAAACGTACTGGTGCTCAAGTGCGTGGTCCAATTCCACTGCCTACCCGTAAAGAGCGGTTCACCGTTCTGGTCTCCCCGCACGTCAACAAAGACGCGCGTGACCAGTACGAGATCCGTACTCATAAGCGCGTTCTGGACATCGTCCAGCCAACGGATAAAACCGTTGATGCTCTTATGAAGCTTGATCTTGCGGCCGGTGTGGAAGTGCAGATCAGCCTCGGCTAAGACTCGGTCTTAGTCGTGTAACGCTCTGAAATGGGCGGCCATAGCGGGTGAAAGCCCCGTACACTCATGAGGTTTACAACATGACTATTGGTGTAGTCGGTCGTAAATGCGGTATGACCCGTATTTTCACCGAAGAAGGTGTCTCCATTCCGGTCACGGTCATTGAGATCGAACCGAATCGCGTCACCCAGTTCAAAACTGAAGAGACCGATGGCTATCGTGCAGTGCAAGTCACTGTCGGCGAGCGTCGTGCTTCGCGTGTAACAGCAGCTCAGGCTGGCCACTTCGCTAAAGCGAACGTTGCCGCTGGTCGTACCGTAATGGAATTCCGCCTTGAAGAAGGCGAGTACCAGGCCGGCGATCTGATCAACGCTGAAATCTTCGCCGCTGGTCAACTGGTTGATGTAACCGGTCAGTCCAAGGGTAAAGGCTTCCAGGGTACGATCAAGCGTTGGAATTTCCGCGGGCAAGATAACACCCACGGTAACTCCGTATCCCACCGCGTTCCAGGCTCTATCGGCCAGTGCCAGACTCCTGGTCGTGTATTCAAGGGCAAAAAAATGTCCGGTCATATGGGCGCTGAGCGCGTGACCGTGCAGTCCCTCGAAGTAGTGCGCGTGGACGCTGAACGCAATCTGTTGTTGGTCAAGGGCGCTGTTCCTGGCGCTACTGGCGGCAACTTGGTTGTACGTCCAGCAGCCAAGGCTCGCGGTTAAGGGGAAGCTGACATGCAATTAAATGTAAATGACGCTCAAGCGATCGAAGTTTCCGAACTGACATTTGGCGGCGAATTCAACGAGACGCTGGTTCACCAAGCAGTCGTAGCCTACATGGCTGGCGGTCGTCAGGGTTCCAAGCAGCAAAAGACCCGTTCCGACGTTCGTGGTGGCGGTAAGCGCCCATGGCGTCAGAAAGGTACTGGCCGTGCTCGTGCCGGTACTATCCGTAGCCCAATCTGGCGTGGCGGCGGTACCACTTTCGCAGCTCGTCCTCAGGATCACTCCCAGAAGCTGAACAAGAAGATGTATCGCGCAGCAATGCGTTCCATCCTTGCTGAGCTGGTGCGTACTGATCGTCTGGTCGTGGTTCAGGATTTCGCCGTTGAAACGCCGAAAACCAAAGACCTGCTGGGCAAACTGAACAACATGAGCCTGACCGACGTTCTGATCGTGTCCGACGCTGTTGATCAGAACCTGTACCTGGCTGCTCGTAACCTGCCACACGTAGATGTACGTGACGTGCAAGGTTCCGATCCAGTTAGTCTGATCGCATACGACAAGGTGTTGATCACCGTGTCGGCCGTGAAGAAATTCGAGGAGCTGCTGGGATGAACCAGGAACGCGTATTTAAAGTTCTGCTTGGCCCGCACGTTTCCGAGAAGGCTACGGTTCTGGCAGACAAGAAAGGCCAGTTCGTTTTCAAGGTTGCTACCGACGCAACCAAGCTGGAAATCAAGAAGGCCGTCGAAAGCCTGTTCAGCGTGAAAGTAGAGCGTGTTACTACCCTGAATGTTCTGGGTAAGAGCAAGCGCACTGCTCGCGGTCTGGGCAAGCGTAATGACTGGAAGAAGGCAGTTATCTCCCTTCAGCCAGGCCAAGATCTCGATTTCAGCAGCAGTGCTGAGTAAGGAAGGGGTGCATCATGGCAATCGTTAAATGCAAACCGACTTCCCCTGGCCGCCGTTTTGTGGTCAAGGTGGTCAACCAGGAGCTGCATAAAGGCGCTCCTCACGCACCGCTGCTCGAGAAGAAATCGAAGACTGGTGGTCGTAACAACAATGGCCGTATTACCACTCGTCACATCGGTGGTGGTCATAAGCAGCATTACCGTATGGTCGATTTCCGTCGCAACGACAAAGATGGCATCGTCGCCACTGTCGAGCGTATCGAATACGATCCAAACCGTACTGCTCACATCGCACTGCTCTGCTACGCAGACGGCGAGCGCCGCTACATCATCGCCCCTAAAGGCGTGAGTGCTGGCGACCAGCTGATCGCAGGCGCTCTGGCTCCAATCAAGCCAGGCAACGCCCTGCAACTGCGCAACATTCCAGTCGGTTCTACCGTACACGGCATCGAATTGAAGCCAGGTAAAGGCGCTCAGATCGCTCGTTCCGCTGGTGCTTCGGCTCAGCTGATCGCTCGTGAAGGCGTGTACGTTACCCTGCGTCTGCGTTCCGGTGAAATGCGTAAAGTCCTGGCTGAATGCCGTGCGACCCTGGGCGAAGTCTCGAACTCCGAGCACAGCCTGCGTTCGCTGGGTAAAGCTGGTGCCAAACGCTGGCGTGGCGTTCGCCCAACCGTTCGTGGTGTTGCCATGAACCCGGTTGACCACCCACATGGTGGTGGTGAAGGTCGTACCTCTGGTGGTCGTCATCCGGTATCGCCATGGGGCTTCCCGACTAAGGGCGCGAAGACTCGTGGTAATAAGCGTACCGACAAAATGATCGTCCGTCGTCGCAAGTAAATAGAGGGATACGACAGTGCCACGTTCTCTGAAAAAAGGTCCTTTTATCGATCTTCACCTACTGAAGAAGATCGAAGTGGCGGCGGAAAAGAACGATCGCAAACCGGTGAAAACCTGGTCGCGTCGTTCGATGATCCTGCCACAAATGGTCGGTCTGACCATCGCAGTACACAACGGTCGTCAGCACGTCCCAGTTCTCGTGAACGAAGACATGGTCGGCCACAAACTGGGCGAGTTCGCCGGTACCCGCACTTATCGCGGGCACGTGGCAGACAAGAAAGCCAAGCGTTAAGGGGTTAGGAAATGGAAGTAGCCGCTAAGTTGTCGGGCGCTCGAATCTCCGCCCAGAAAGCCCGCTTGGTCGCCGACCAGATCCGCGGGAAGAAGGTGGGCGAAGCGCTCAACCTGTTGGCTTTCAGCAGTAAGAAAGCCGCCGAGATCATGAAGAAAGTGCTGGAGTCGGCCGTAGCCAACGCCGAGCATAACGAAGGCGCAGACGTTGATGACCTGAAGGTCAGCACTGTTTTCGTCAACGAAGGGCGTTCGCTGAAGCGCATCATGCCACGTGCCAAAGGCCGTGCTGATCGCATCGTCAAGCGGTCTTGCCATATCACTGTCAAGGTTGCTGACAAGTAACGGAGTCGAAGAGATGGGTCAGAAAGTACATCCCATTGGCATTCGCCTGGGAATCGTCAAGGAGCACACCTCCGTCTGGTACGCAGACGGTCGGACTTATGCGGACTATTTGCTCGCAGATCTGAAGGTGCGTGAGTATCTCCAAGACAAACTAAAAAGCGCGTCCGTAAGCCGTATCGATATCCATCGTCCGGCCCAAACTGCACGTATCACCATCCACACCGCTCGTCCAGGTATCGTTATCGGGAAGAAAGGTGAAGATGTTGAGAAACTGCGTCAGGACCTGACCAAGCAAATGGGTGTGCCTGTGCACATCAATATCGAAGAGATCCGCAAGCCGGAACTCGACGGTATGCTGGTTGCGCAGAGCGTAGCTCAGCAGCTGGAGCGTCGCGTAATGTTCCGTCGCGCTATGAAGCGCGCCGTACAGAACGCCATGCGCATTGGTGCCAAAGGCATCAAAATCCAAGTGAGCGGTCGTCTCGGCGGTGCTGAAATTGCACGTACTGAATGGTATCGCGAAGGTCGTGTGCCATTGCACACCCTGCGTGCCGACATCGACTATGCCAACTACGAAGCTCACACCACTTACGGTGTGATCGGTGTAAAGGTTTGGATCTTCAAAGGCGAAGTAATTGGTGGTCGCCAAGAAGAACTGAAACCACAAGCACCAGCGCCTCGTAAAAAAGCTGCTAAGTAAGGGGTACGCCAAATGTTGCAACCAAAGCGTACGAAGTTCCGCAAGCAAATGACTGGTCACAACCGTGGCCTGGCATTGCGCGGTAGCAAAGTCAGCTTCGGCGAGTTCGCGCTGAAGTCTGTTGCTCGTGGTCGTCTCACCGCTCGTCAGATCGAGTCAGCGCGTCGTGCTCTGACCCGTCACGTAAAACGTGGCGGCAAGATCTGGATCCGTGTATTCCCGGACAAGCCTATTTCCAAGAAGCCACTCGAAGTTCGGATGGGTAAAGGTAAGGGTAACGTCGAATACTGGGTTGCCCAGATTCAGCCAGGCAAAGTCCTGTATGAAATCGAGGGTGTTTCTGAAGAGCTGGCGCGTGAGGCTTTCGCCCTGGCTGCTGCAAAGCTGCCGCTCGCCACCTCCTTTGTTAAACGGACGGTGATGTGATGAAAGCGAATGAACTTCGTGAAAAATCCGCACAGCAGCTGAACGAGCAACTGCTCGGCTTGCTGCGCGACCAGTTCAATCTGCGTATGCAGAAAGCAACTGGCCAGTTGGGGCAGTCTCATCTGCTCTCGCAAGTTAAGCGTGACATCGCTCGCGTGAAGACTGTGCTCAACCAGCAGGCAGGTAAGTAATCATGGCTGAAGCCGAAAAAACTGTCCGTACGCTGACTGGCCGTGTTGTCAGCGACAAGATGGACAAAACCATCACCGTTCTGATCGAGCGTCGCGTTAAGCACCCGATCTACGGTAAATACGTTAAGCGTTCGACTAAGCTGCACGCGCACGACGAAACCAATCAGTGCCACATCGGCGACAAAGTCACTATTCGTGAAACTCGTCCTTTGGCCAAGACCAAGTCTTGGGCGCTGGTTGATGTTCTCGAACGCGCTGTGGAAGTCTAAGGACTAGGGGTCGGAGAAATTATATGATTCAGACTCAATCCATGCTCGATGTGGCCGATAACAGCGGCGCTCGCCGTGTTATGTGCATCAAGGTGCTGGGTGGCTCCCATCGTCGTTACGCTGGTATCGGTGACATCATCAAAGTTACCGTGAAGGAAGCAATTCCTCGCGGTAAAGTGAAAAAAGGCCAAGTGATGACTGCTGTTGTAGTCCGCACTCGTCACGGCGTACGTCGTGCTGATGGCTCCATTATCCGCTTTGATGGCAACGCTGCTGTTCTTCTGAACAACAAGCAAGAGCCGATCGGCACCCGTATCTTTGGGCCAGTGACCCGTGAACTTCGTACTGAGAAGTTCATGAAGATCGTCTCGCTCGCCCCAGAAGTGCTGTAAGGAGATCCGACATGCAAAAGATTCGTCGTGACGACGAGATCATCGTGATCGCCGGCAAAGACAAAGGTAAGCGCGGTAAGGTGCTTAAGGTTCTCGCTAACAACCGTTTGGTTATTGGTGGTCTGAACCTGGTCAAGCGTCATACCAAGCCTAACCCGATGTCGGGCGTGCAGGGCGGTATCGTCGAAAAAGAAGCTCCACTGGATGCTTCTAACGTCGCCATTTTCAACGGCGAAACCAACAAGGCTGACCGCGTTGGTTTCAAAGTAGAAGACGGCAAGAAAATTCGTGTCTTCAAGTCGACCCAAAAAGCGGTTGATGCTTGAACACTGCTAGGTAGATGAGACCATGGCACGACTAAAAGAGATTTACCGGAAGGAAATTGCTCCGAAACTTAAGGAAGAACTTAAGCTTTCGAACGTGATGGAAGTTCCGCGCGTTACCAAAATCACCCTGAACATGGGTCTGGGCGAAGCGATCGGCGACAAAAAAGTCATCGAGCACGCTGTTGCTGACCTGGAAAAGATCACCGGCCAGAAAGTCGTTGTGACCTACGCTCGCAAATCCATCGCTGGCTTTAAAGTCCGTGAAGGTTGGCCGATCGGCGTCAAAGTGACTCTGCGCCGTGAGCGTATGTACGAGTTCCTGGATCGTCTGCTGTCGATCTCCCTGCCTCGGGTTCGCGACTTCCGCGGCCTGAATGCCAAGTCCTTCGATGGTCGTGGCAACTACAGCATGGGCGTGAAAGAGCAGATCATCTTCCCGGAAATCGACTACGACAAGATCGATGCTCTCCGCGGTCTGGACATCACCCTGACCACCACTGCCAAGAACGATGATGAAGGCCGCGCTCTGCTGCGTGCGTTCAAATTCCCGTTCCGCAACTGATTGGAGTAGGACCATGGCCAAGATGAGCATGAAAAACCGCGAGCTGAAGCGTCAGCTCACGGTTGCCAAGTACGCCAAGAAGCGTGCAGCACTGAAAGCTATCATCGTTGATCTGAACGCAAGTCCAGAAGCGCGTTGGGAAGCTACAGTAGCCCTGCAGAAGCAGCCACGTGACGCAAGCGCTTCGCGCATGCGTAACCGCTGCCGCCTGACCGGTCGTCCACACGGCGTTTACCGCAAGTTCGGCCTCGGCCGTAACAAGCTGCGTGAAGCTGCCATGCGTGGTGACGTACCGGGTCTGGTTAAAGCCAGCTGGTAAGTACTGTCAAAGTCTCGGTGTCCAGGATCGCAAGATCCTGACCACCGGTGGCCTTGAATCTGAATCAAGCCCCTTTTGGGGCTTGATTCATTTCTGGGGTGTGTCTAGAATACCCGGCTCGCCTGAGCCCGTGTTTTTCATGCTCGGAGATTCTCGGCGACACGTAATAGCCGCAAGGCTAATTTTTTTGTATTAGGAGCGTCTAGCCCATGAGTATGCAGGACCCGTTAGCGGACATGCTAACTCGTATCCGTAATGCCCAGATGGCTGAAAAGTCCGTCGTAAGCATGCCATCTTCCACGTTGAAGGTAGCTGTTGCCAAAGTCCTGAAGGACGAAGGTTACATTGCGGGTTATCAGATCAGCAGCGAAATCAAACCACTGCTGTCCATCGAGCTGAAGTACTTCGAAGGCCGTCCGGTTATCGAAGAAGTGAAGCGCGTTAGCCGTCCAGGCCTGCGTCAGTACAAGTCCGTCGATGATCTGCCAAAAGTTCGTGGCGGTCTCGGTGTGTCTATCGTCTCCACCAACAAGGGTGTGATGACTGATCGTGCTGCGCGCGCTGCCGGTGTCGGCGGCGAAGTTCTTTGCACTGTGTTCTAAGGGGGGATAAGCATGTCTCGCGTCGCTAAGAACCCCGTTAAGCTGCCAGCCGGTGTCGAAGTAAAATTCGCAGGCCAACAGCTTTCGGTGAAGGGTGCCAAGGGCACTCTCGAACTGAACATCCATTCGTCCGTTGAGATCGTTGAAGAAGCTGGTGAGCTGCGTTTCGCTGCTCGCAATGGCGATCAACAGACTCGCGCAATGGCTGGTACCACTCGTGCGTTGGTAAACAACATGGTCCAAGGCGTAAGCCAAGGCTTCGAGCGCAAGCTCCAGCTGGTCGGTGTTGGTTACAAAGCGCAAGCAAAAGGCACAGTGCTGAACCTGGCTCTTGGCTTCTCGCACCCAGTGGATTACGAACTGCCGGAAGGCATCACCGCTGAGACTCCTAGCCAGACCGATATCCTGATCAAGGGCATCGACAAGCAGCTGGTAGGTCAAGTGGCCGCCGAGATCCGCGACTTCCGTCCACCAGAGCCGTACAAAGGCAAAGGTGTGCGCTACGCGGACGAAGTCGTCCGTCGTAAAGAAGCCAAGAAGAAGTAGGGCATAGCAAATGACCGACAAAAAAGTTACTCGACTGCGTCGCGCTCGCAAAGCACGCCTGAAAATGCACGAACTCGAAGTCGTGCGTCTCTGCGTGTTCCGCTCTTCGCAGCACATCTACGCCCAGGTCATTTCGGCCGACGGCAACAAAGTCCTGGCAAGCGCCTCGACTTTGGATAAAGAACTGCGTGATGGTGCCACCGGCAACATCGACGCGGCCACTAAGGTTGGCCAGCTGGTCGCTACGCGTGCTAAGGCCGCTGGCGTCTCGCAAGTGGCTTTCGACCGCTCTGGCTTCAAGTACCACGGCCGCGTTAAAGCGCTGGCTGATGCTGCTCGTGAAGCTGGGCTGGAGTTCTAAGTTATGTCAAATAACGACCAAAAGCGCGACGAAGGCTACATCGAGAAGCTGGTTCAAGTTAACCGCGTAGCCAAAACCGTTAAAGGCGGCCGTATCTTCACTTTCACCGCGTTGACCGTGGTTGGTGATGGTAAGGGCCGTGTTGGCTTCGGCCGTGGCAAGTCGCGTGAAGTGCCTGCTGCGATCCAGAAGGCAATGGAAGCTGCTCGCCGCAACATGATCCAGGTTGATCTGAACGGCACTACTCTGCAGTACGCAATGAAGTCCGCTCACGGCGCTTCGAAGGTGTACATGCAGCCTGCTTCTGAAGGTACCGGTATCATCGCTGGCGGCGCTATGCGTGCTGTCCTCGAAGTTGCCGGCGTTCAGAACGTTCTGGCCAAGTGCTACGGCTCGACTAACCCTGTAAACGTGGTTCACGCCACTTTCAAGGGTTTGAAAGCAATGCAGTCTCCTGAATCCATTGCCGCCAAGCGTGGCAAAAGCGTCAAGGAGATCTTCTGATCATGGCTACCGTAAAAGTAACGCTGATCAAAAGCATGACCGGCCGCATCCCTAACCACAAACTGTGCGTTAAGGGTCTGGGTCTGCGTCGCATCGGTCACACTGTAGAAGTCCAGGATACTCCCGAGAATCGCGGGATGATCAACAAGGCTTACTACATGCTGCGTGTCGAGGGTTAATCGATGAAACTCAATGATCTGAGTCCAGCGCCGGGTTCCCGTCGCGAAAAGCATCGTCCGGGCCGTGGTATCGGTAGCGGTTTGGGTAAGACTGGTGGCCGTGGTCACAAGGGTCAGACCTCCCGCTCCGGTGGCACCATTGCTCCAGGCTTTGAAGGCGGTCAACAGCCGCTGCATCGTCGCCTGCCGAAGTTCGGTTTCGTTTCCCTGAAGGCCATGGATCGCGCAGAAGTGCGTCTGTCCGAGCTGGCTAAAGTGGAAGGCGACATCGTCACCGTGCAGTCCCTGAAAGATGCCAACGTGATCAACGTCAACGTACAGCGTGTGAAAATCATGCTGTCCGGTGAAGTGACTCGCGCTGTCACTATCGGCAAGGGAATCGGCGCCACCAAAGGTGCGCGTGCGGCTATCGAAGCAGCTGGCGGCAAGTTCGAGGAATAAATGGCTAAGCAAGGTGCTCTCTCTGCGCTCGGCAAAGGCGGTATGTCTGAACTCTGGGCTCGTCTGCGTTTTCTGTTCCTGGCGATTATCGTCTACCGAATAGGCGCACACATCCCGGTTCCAGGTATCAACCCGGACCGACTCGCGGACCTGTTTCGACAGAATGAGGGGACCATTCTTAGCTTGTTCAACATGTTTTCCGGCGGCGCGCTGGAACGGATGAGCATCTTTGCACTGGGGATCATGCCGTACATCTCGGCATCGATCATCATGCAACTGATGACAGCCGTCAGCCCGCAGCTGGAGCAGTTGAAGAAGGAAGGTGAAGCTGGCCGTCGCAAGATCAGCCAGTACACCCGCTACGGCACTGTCGTCCTCGCTCTCGTCCAGGCCATTGGCATGTCCATTGGTCTGGCGGGGCAGGGCGTTGCGTTCACTGGTGACTTTGGCTTCCATTTCGTCGCGGTATCCACGTTTGTGGCTGGTGCGATGTTCATGATGTGGCTGGGTGAGCAGATTACTGAGCGTGGTGTTGGCAACGGTATCTCGATGTTGATTTTTTCGGGTATCGTCGCCGGTCTTCCGAGAGCGATCGGGCAGTCTTTCGAGTCTGCGCGTCAGGGTGATATCAACATCTTCGCCCTGGTTGCCATCGGTTTGCTGGCAGTAGCGATTATCGGTTTCGTGGTGTTCATTGAGCGTGGTCAGCGTCGTATTGCTGTTCACTACGCCAAGCGTCAGCAGGGCCGCAAGGTCTTCGCTGCGCAGACCAGCCACTTGCCGCTGAAGGTGAACATGGCCGGTGTTATTCCGGCTATTTTCGCGAGCAGCATTTTGCTGTTCCCGGCTTCGTTGGGTGCCTGGTTCGGTCAGTCTGAAGGTATGGGCTGGTTGCAGGACATCTCGCAGTCGATCGCTCCTGGTCAGCCGTTGAATATTCTGCTGTTTAGTGCAGGGATTATTTTCTTCTGCTTCTTCTATACGGCGTTGATGTTCAATCCGAAAGACGTAGCGGAAAACCTGAAGAAGTCCGGTGCCTTTATTCCGGGCATCCGTCCAGGTGAGCAGTCTGCGCGCTACATTGATGGCGTTCTGACTCGCTTGACCATGTTCGGTGCTCTTTACATGACGGCCGTCTGCCTGTTGCCCCAGTTCCTGGTGGTTGCAGCCAACGTACCGTTCTACCTTGGCGGGACCTCGTTGCTGATCGTCGTCGTGGTTGTGATGGACTTCATGTCCCAAGTACAATCGCACCTCGTTTCGCACCAGTACGAATCCCTGATGAAGAAAGCCAACCTGAAGGGTTACGGCAGCGGCATGCTGCGCTGACCCATAAGGTTCGAGGAGTTGGTGATGAAAGTTCGTGCATCGGTGAAAAAGCTGTGCCGTAACTGCAAGATTATTCGCCGCGAAGGTGTTGTTCGAGTAATTTGCAGCGCGGAACCGCGTCACAAACAGCGCCAAGGCTGAGTGTGATTGTGCTTCAAGCCCGGTAGCTAGTGCGCTACCGGGTTGATTATTTGTTATTACAGCGATATTATCTCGCGCCCTATTTCTTGGCTTCCGGGGCGTAGGTAGCTGTCAATTGGAGTCCCACTGAATGGCCCGTATTGCAGGCGTTAACATTCCAGATAACAAGCATACTGTTATCTCGCTGACCTACATCTATGGTGTTGGTCGCACTACTGCACAGAAAATTTGTGCAGAGACTGGGGTAAACCCAGCAGCAAAGATCAAAGATCTGAGCGACGAGCAAATTGAACAGCTGCGTGGCGAAGTGGCGAAGTTCACCACTGAAGGTGACCTGCGTCGCGAAATCAACATGAAAATCAAGCGCTTGATGGACCTCGGTTGCTATCGCGGTCTGCGTCATCGTCGCGGTCTTCCAGTACGCGGTCAGCGTACCAAGACCAACGCGCGTACCCGTAAAGGTCCGCGTAAGCCGATCCGCAAGTAATCGCCCCAGCGAATCGACAGGAATTTAATCATGGCAAAACCTGCTGCTCGTCCTCGTAAAAAAGTTAAAAAGACAGTGGTTGATGGCATCGCCCACATCCATGCATCTTTTAACAACACCATCGTGACCATCACCGACCGTCAAGGTAACGCTCTTTCCTGGGCTACCTCCGGTGGTTCGGGTTTCCGCGGTTCCCGCAAGTCCACCCCGTTTGCTGCTCAGGTAGCTGCTGAACGTGCTGGTCAAGCTGCGCTGGAATACGGCCTGAAAAACCTCGACGTCAACGTCAAAGGTCCAGGTCCAGGTCGTGAATCCGCAGTCCGCGCTTTGAACGGCTGTGGCTACAAGATCGCCAGCATCACCGACGTGACGCCAATCCCGCACAACGGGTGCCGTCCGCCGAAGAAGCGCCGCGTGTAATCCAGGAGATTGTAAAGAATGGCTCGTTACATTGGTCCAAAATGCAAACTCGCTCGTCGCGAAGGCACCGATCTCTTCCTGAAGAGCGGCGTGCGCGCGATCGAATCGAAGTGCAACATTGAAGCAGCACCTGGTATCCACGGCCAACGCCGCGGTCGCCAGTCCGACTACGGCACCCAACTGCGTGAAAAGCAGAAGGTCCGTCGTATCTACGGCGTTCTCGAGCGTCAATTCAGCGGCTACTACAAAGAAGCTGCTGGCAAGAAAGGTGCAACCGGTGAAAACCTGCTGCAACTGCTCGAATGCCGTCTGGACAACGTTGTATACCGTATGGGCTTTGGTTCGACTCGTGCCGAATCCCGTCAGCTGGTATCGCACAAGTCGATCAGCGTAAACGGTCAGACCGTTAACGTTCCGTCCTACCAGGTTCGTGCTGGTGACGTGGTCGCTGTTCGCGAGAAAGCAAAAAATCAACTTCGCATTGTCCAAGCTCTCGATCTGTGTGCCCAACGTGGCCGCGTAGAATGGGTAGAAGTAGACACTGAGAAGAAGTCGGGCGTTTTCAAGAACGTTCCAGCTCGCAGTGATCTGTCCGCCGACATCAACGAAAGCCTGATTGTCGAGCTCTACTCCAAGTAAGGGCTAGAAAATAGGTGCATCCATGCAGATTTCGGTAAATGAGTTCCTGACACCCCGCCACATTGATGTGCAGGTTGTCAGTCCAACCCGCGCCAAGATCACTCTCGAGCCTCTCGAGCGTGGTTTTGGCCATACCCTGGGCAACGCGCTGCGCCGCATCCTGTTGTCCTCAATGCCCGGCTGTGCAGTAGTCGAGGCCGAGATTGACGGTGTGCTCCACGAGTACAGCGCCATCGAAGGTGTACAGGAAGACGTAATTGAAATCCTGTTGAACCTTAAAGGTCTGGCTATCAAGCTGCACGGTCGTGACGAAGTTACGCTGACCTTGTCGAAGAAGGGTTCGGGGGTGGTTACCGCTGCCGATATTCAGCTGGATCATGATGTCGAGATCGTTAATCCCGATCACGTAATCGCTAACCTGGCGTCTAACGGCGCCCTGAACATGAAGCTCGTAGTAGCTCGTGGTCGTGGTTATGAACCGGCAGACTCGCGTCAGAGCGATGAAGACGAAAGCCGCAGCATCGGTCGCTTGCAGCTTGACTCTTCGTTCAGCCCGGTTCGCCGTATCGCATACGTGGTGGAAAACGCCCGTGTCGAGCAGCGTACTAACCTGGACAAGCTGGTTATTGATCTGGAAACCAACGGTACTCTGGATCCTGAAGAGGCAATTCGCCGCGCTGCAACCATCCTGCAACAGCAGTTGGCTGCGTTCGTCGACCTCAAGGGTGACAGTGAGCCAGTGGTTGTCGAGCAGGAAGACGAGATCGATCCGATCCTGCTTCGCCCGGTTGACGATCTGGAACTGACTGTACGTTCGGCTAACTGCCTTAAGGCGGAAAACATCTACTACATCGGTGACCTGATTCAGCGTACCGAAGTAGAGCTGTTGAAGACTCCGAACCTGGGCAAGAAATCCTTGACTGAAATCAAGGACGTTCTGGCCTCCCGCGGTCTGTCCCTCGGCATGCGCCTCGACAACTGGCCGCCTGCAAGTCTTAAGAAGGACGACAAGGCGACTGCCTGATCGTCGTAATCACCGAACGTAGTGTTTGGTAAGGAATGAACCATGCGTCATCGTAAAAGTGGTCGTCACCTGAGCCGCACCAGCTCGCACCGCAAGGCCATGTTCCAAAACATGGCGGTGTCGCTGTTCGAGCACGAGCTGATCAAAACTACTCTGCCAAAAGCTAAAGAACTGCGCCGCGTTGCCGAGCCGCTGATCACTTTGGCCAAGATAGATAGCGTTGCTAACCGCCGTCTGGCTTTCGACCGTACTCGTTCGAAAGCTATCGTTGGTAAGCTCTTCAACGATCTGGGCAAGCGTTACGCTACCCGTGAGGGTGGCTACCTGCGCATCCTCAAGTGCGGTTTCCGCGCTGGCGACAACGCGCCTATGGCGTACGTCGAGTTGGTTGATCGTGCTACTGCCGGCGAAGCTGTATCTGCCGAGTAAGACGTCAGTCTGAAACAAAGAACCGGGCCTAGTGCCCGGTTTTTTGTGCCTGTAAGAAACGCACCGTTTGTACAAGCGTCTCCTTCGTCCACATCGGCATTATGTGATGGGGATGATTGTTAGTTTTTCTCTATCGATGTCTGCAAGTTAATGAATTTGTAGATGTCATATTGATGGTCAATACTCCCTCTCAGCCGATAGCCGGCAGTTCAAGACCGACAGAGGAAGGAAGATCGCATGAGTCAAAACAAAACGCTTACCACCGCCAGTGGCGCTCCTGTTGCCGATAACCAGAATTCCCGTTCCGCCGGCCCTCGTGGCCCGCTGCTGCTCGACGACTTTCACCTGATCGAGAAGCTTGCCCACTTCAACCGTGAAAACATCCCTGAGCGTCGTGTACACGCCAAAGGCTCGGGTGCCTACGGTACGTTCACCGTGACACGCGATATCACTCAATACACCAGCGCGAAGCTGTTTGAGGCAGTTGGCAAGCAAACCCCGACTTTCCTGCGGTTTTCCACCGTGGGTGGCGAGCGTGGTTCGGCCGATACCGAGCGTGATCCGCGCGGGTTCGCTTTGAAGTTCTACACCGAGGAAGGCAACTGGGACATCGTCGGCAACAACACACCCGTGTTCTTCATTCGTGATCCGCTGAAGTTTCCGGACTTTATCCACACCCAGAAGCGTTTGCCGCAAAGCAACCTGAAGAGTGCCCAGGCGATGTGGGACTTCTGGTCGCATTCGCCCGAGGCGCTGCACCAGGTCACCATCCTGTTCTCAGACCGGGGTATTCCTGATGGATACCGCCACATGCATGGCTTCGGCAGCCACACTTACAGCCTCATCAACGCTCAAGGTGAGCGTCACTGGGTGAAGTGGCACTACAAGACCAAACAGGGGATCAAGAACCTTGCTCCTGCCGAGGCAGCGCGCCTGGCAGGTACTGATCCGGATTACGCCCAGCGCGACCTGTTCAATGCCATTGAGCAGGGTGATTTCCCGAAATGGCGCGTGTGCATTCAGATCATGAGCGAGGCCCAGGCGGCGGAGCACTACGAGAACCCGTTTGATGTCACCAAAACCTGGTCGCAGAAAGAGTTTCCACTGATTGAAGTCGGAGAGTTGGAACTCAATCGCAATCCGCAGAACTACTTCGCGGAAGTCGAGCAAGCGGCGTTCGGTCCCAGCAATATGGTCCCGGGCGTTGGTCTGTCACCGGATCGTATGCTGCAAGGTCGGGTCTTCGCCTACGCGGACGCTCATCGCTACCGTGTCGGCACCAATCACCAGCAGTTGCCAGTCAATGCTGCGCGCAGTCCGGTCAACAGTTACCAGCGTGATGGTTCGATGGCTTTTGGCAGCAATGGCGGTGCGACACCGAACTACGAGCCGAACAGCTATGTCGAGTCGCCGAAGCAGGCGCCTCGTTACGCAGAGCCGGCGTTGGCCCTCAATGGTGCCGCCGATCGTTACGACCACCGTGAGGACACTGATTACTACAGTCACGCCGGCGCGTTGTTCCGCTTGATGACTGAAGAGCAGAAATCACTGCTGGTCAGCAACATCGCCGGTGCGATGGCCGGTGTGTCGAGTGATGTGGTTGATCGCCAGCTGCAACATTTCTACAGGGCTGACCCGGCGTATGGAGAAGCAATCGCAAAGCTGCTCAACGTACAGCTTAACGAAGTCTAAATGAGAAGCAGAACCGCCCTTGTTTGGGCGGTTTTTTGCGTTATTTCAGCCGGTTTTCTCAGAATATCTTCGCTTTTATTGCGTCTTGCGAGTGACGATAAGGGCATGTTGGTTCAAACTACAACTTTCAAGCAGGGAGATGTAGGGCGATGCAAGGCCACCCAGATGTGATCGATTACCTCAACACGTTGCTGACCGGCGAACTGGCCGCGCGTGATCAATATTTCGTCCACTCGCGGATGTATGAGGACTGGGGTTTCACCAAGCTCTACGAACGAATCAACCACGAGATGGAAGAGGAAGCAGGGCACGCTGATGCCCTGATGCGCCGGATTCTGATGCTCGAGGGCACGCCGCGGATGCGTCCGGACGATCTCGATGTCGGCACCACAGTCACCGAGATGCTCGAAGCGGATTTGCGCCTGGAATACAAGGTGCGGGCTGCGCTGTGCAAGGGCATCAAGCTCTGCGAGCAGCACAAGGACTATGTCAGCCGCGAGATGCTGCGGGTTCAATTGCATGACACCGAAGAAGATCACACCTACTGGCTTGAGAAGCAGTTGGGGCTGATCAAGTTGATCGGGCTTGAAAACTACCTGCAATCCCATACCTGATTGCATAGGGGGGAAGCCCCAACGTCTTTTGTAGGAGCGAGCTTGCTCGCGAAAAATCTGAAGGCGCTGCGTTATCGTTTACGGCCTTCGTCGGAACGCAGCCCGGAGCAAGCTCGCTCCTACAGATACAAAAAAGCCCCTGTCACTGATGAAGTGACAGGGGCTTTTTCATGGGGCCCGGTTAAGCCCTATCACGTTCCAGCAGCGGCTTGAGGTAGTAACCGGTATGAGATTGCTTCATCTCTGACACTTCCTCCGGCGTGCCGACGGCAATGATCTGCCCGCCCTTGGAACCACCCTCCGGACCCAGGTCCACCAGCCAGTCAGCGGTCTTGATCACGTCCAGGTTGTGTTCGATCACTACCACTGTGTTGCCGTGGTCGCGTAGGCGATGCAGCACGTCCAGCAGTTGCTGGATATCCGCGAAGTGCAGCCCTGTGGTGGGTTCGTCGAGGATGTACAGGGTCTTGCCGGTATCACGCTTGGACAGTTCGCGGGACAGTTTCACCCGCTGGGCTTCACCACCGGACAGCGTGGTCGCCGATTGCCCCAGCTTGATGTACGACAGGCCGACGTCCATCAACGTTTGCAGCTTGCGCGCCAGGGCCGGTACGGCATCGAAGAACACCCGCGCTTCCTCGATGGTCATCTCGAGGGTTTCGTGGATGCTCTTGCCCTTGTACTTGATCTCCAGGGTCTCGCGGTTGTAGCGCTTGCTCTTGCACACGTCGCACGGCACGTAGATGTCCGGCAGGAAGTGCATCTCGACCTTGATCAGGCCGTCGCCCTGACAAGCCTCGCAGCGGCCGCCCTTGACGTTGAAGGAGAAGCGCCCCGGCCCGTAGCCCCGGGAGCGGGACTCCGGTACGCCGGCGAACAACTCGCGGATCGGTGTGAACAATCCGGTGTAGGTCGCCGGGTTGGAACGCGGTGTACGGCCAATCGGGCTCTGGTCGATGTCGACGACCTTGTCCAGGTGCTCCAGGCCCTTGATGCTGTCGTGGGCGGCAGCTTCGAGCGTGGTCGCGCCGTTCAGCGCCGTGGCGCTCAGCGGGAACAGGGTGTTGTTGATCAGCGTCGATTTGCCAGAGCCGGACACGCCGGTCACACAGGTCAGCAGGCCGATTGGAATTTCCAGGTCGACATTGCGCAGGTTGTTGCCACGTGCGCCCTTGAGCGACAGCGTCAGCTTCTTGTTGCGTGGTGTGCGCTTGGCCGGGACTTCGATCTTTACCCGGCCCGACAGGTATTTGCCCGTCAGCGAGTCCGGGTGCGCCATGACCTCGGCCGGTGTGCCTTCGGCGACGATATGCCCGCCGTGCACGCCAGCGCCCGGGCCGATGTCCACCACGTAGTCGGCAAGACGGATCGCGTCTTCGTCGTGCTCGACCACGATCACCGTGTTACCGATGTCGCGCAGGTGTTTGAGGGTGCCCAGCAACCGGTCGTTATCGCGCTGGTGCAGGCCGATGGACGGTTCGTCGAGGATGTACAGAACGCCCACCAGCCCGGCGCCAATCTGGCTGGCCAGACGAATACGCTGGGCCTCGCCACCGGACAGGGTGTCCGCGCTGCGATCCAGCGACAGATAGTCGAGGCCGACGTTGACCAGGAACTGCAGGCGCTCGCGGATTTCCTTGAGGATCTTGTCGGCAATTTCGCCACGCCGGCCGGTGAGCTTGAGCCCGCCAAAATATTCGGACGCATCGCCGATCGGCAGGTTGGTCACCGCCGGCAGGGTTTTCTCGCCGACCCACACGTGCCGCGCCTCACGCCGCAGACGGGTGCCACGGCAGTCCGGGCACGACTGGGTGCTGAGGAACTTGGCCAGCTCTTCACGCACCGATGCCGATTCGGTTTCGCGGTATCGGCGTTCCAGGTTCGGCACGATGCCTTCGAACGGGTGCGAGCGTTTGACGATATCGCCACGGTCGTTCAGGTATTTGAAGTCGACGTTTTGCGAACCGCTGCCGTGCAGGATGAATTTCTGCTGATCGGCCGGCAGTTCGTTGAACGGAACTTCCAGGCTGAACTTGTAGTGCGAGGCCAGCGAACCGAGCATCTGGAAGTAATAGACATTGCGCCGGTCCCAGCCACGAATAGCCCCTTCGGCCAGGGTCAGTTCGCCATTGACCAGACGCTTGATATCGAAGAACTGCTTCACCCCCAAACCATCGCAGGACGGGCAAGCGCCGGCCGGGTTGTTGAAGGAGAACAGTTTTGGCTCAAGCTCGCTGATGGCGTGACCACAGATCGGGCAGGCGAAGCGTGCGGAGAAGATCATCTCTTCACCCGGCTCGTCGTCCATCGGTGCCACCAGGGCGATGCCGTCCGCCAGTTTCAGCGCGGTCTCGAAGGATTCGGCCAGGCGTTGTTGCAGGTCGGCGCGAACCTTGAAGCGGTCGACCACGACATCGATGGTATGTTTTTTCTGCTTGTCGAGCTTGGGCGCTTCGTCCAGCTCGTAAAGCTTGCCGTTGATTCGGGCGCGGACGAAGCCCTGTGCGCGCAGCTCTTCGAAAACCGACAGGTGCTCGCCTTTGCGCTCGCGAATGACCGGCGCCAGCAGCATCAGCTTGCTGCCTTCCGGCTCGGCGAGGACCAGGTCGACCATCTGGCTGACGGTCTGCGCTTCCAGCGGGATGTCGTGATCCGGGCAGCGGGGAATACCCACGCGAGCATAAAGCAGACGCAGGTAGTCGTAGATTTCGGTGATGGTGCCCACCGTCGAGCGCGGGTTGTGCGAGGTCGACTTCTGTTCGATGGAGATTGCCGGCGACAAGCCTTCGATGGTGTCGACGTCAGGCTTTTCCATCATCGACAGGAACTGTCGGGCGTAGGCCGACAGCGATTCGACGTAGCGGCGCTGACCTTCGGCGTACAGGGTGTCGAACGCCAGGGACGACTTGCCGGAGCCGGACAGGCCGGTGATGACGATCAGCTTGTCCCGTGGCAGGGTCAGGTCGATGTTCTTCAGGTTGTGGGTTCGAGCCCCACGAATCAGGATCTTGTCCAAGGTGGCCTCGCTCGGCGGGCGTCGAAAACGTAGGAGTATACGGCCAAATACTGGATGGATGCACACTATCAAGCGAGTGGGCTACTGTCTTACATGAAGAGTGTGTCAGCAATGCGCGTCAAAGCGTCGCGATATACCCTGCCAATCGATGGGACTGGTAGAATCGCCGCCGGTTCACATGAGGTTTTTCCATGCACGATCCCCACAGCGAGCGCATGAGTGGCAGCGAGACCCGCGCGGCAAGCGGGCTGGCCCTGGTGTTCGCCTTCCGTATGCTTGGCATGTTCATGGTGTTGCCGGTACTGGCGACCTATGGGATGGATCTGGCCGGAGCCACGCCGGCCCTGATCGGTCTGGCGATTGGCGCCTATGGCCTGACCCAGGCAGTGTTCCAGATTCCTTTCGGTTTCATTTCCGACCGCATCGGTCGCCGCCCGGTGATTTACCTGGGCCTGATCGTCTTTGCCCTCGGTAGTCTGCTGGCAGCCAATGCCGACTCGATCTGGGGCGTGATCGCCGGGCGGATCCTGCAGGGCGCCGGGGCGATTTCCGCGGCCGTCATGGCCTTGCTGTCCGACCTGACCCGTGAGCAGCACCGGACCAAGGCCATGGCCATGATCGGCATGACCATCGGCCTGTCGTTTGCGGTGGCCATGGTGGTCGGCCCGCTGCTGACCCGTGCATTCGGGTTGTCCGGGCTGTTCCTTGCCACCGGCGGCATGGCGCTGTTCGGCATCGTGATCGTGATGTTCATGGTGCCGCGCTCCACCGGCCCGTTGCAGCACCGTGAGTCCAGGGTCGCGCGCCAGGCGTTGATCCCGACCCTCAAACATCCGGATCTGCTGCGCCTGGACCTGGGCATTTTTGTGTTGCACGCGATGTTGATGTCCAGCTTCGTCGCCTTGCCACTGGCGCTGGTCGAGAAAGCCGGGCTGCCCAAAGAGCAGCACTGGTGGGTGTATCTGACCGCGCTGCTGATTTCTTTCTTCGCCATGATCCCGTTCATTATCTACGGCGAGAAGAAACGCAAAATGAAACGAGTTTTACTCGGCGCCGTCGTGACGCTGATGCTCACTGAGCTATTCTTCTGGCAGTTCGGCGACAGCTTGCGGGCTCTGGTGATCGGTACGGTGGTGTTCTTCACCGCATTCAATCTGCTGGAAGCTTCGTTGCCATCGCTGATCAGCAAGGTTTCACCGGCCGGCGGCAAGGGCACGGCGATGGGGGTTTATTCCACCAGCCAGTTCCTCGGGTCGGCATTGGGCGGCATTCTTGGCGGCTGGCTGTTCCAGCATGGCGGTCTGTCGGTTGTGTTCCTCGGATGCGCCGGTCTGGCTGCCCTCTGGCTGGCCTTTGCTGTTACCATGCGCGAACCTCCCTACGTCACGAGCCTGCGCTTGCCGTTGTCGCCAGAGGCGATCCGCGAAGCGGGTCTGGTCGAGCGCCTGATGGCGGTCGTAGGGGTAACAGATGCAGTCATCGTCGCGGAAGAGGCGGCGATTTACATCAAACTGGACACCGAACTATTGGATCGCACCACCCTTGAGTGCCTGGTGAACAACCCGGCCGGGGCAGCGTGCGTAGCCTAGGAGAACGTTATGGCCCGTGGGGTTAACAAAGTCATATTGGTCGGCACTTGCGGCCAGGATCCCGAAGTTCGCTACTTGCCTAACGGTAACGCCGTGACCAACCTGAGTCTGGCGACCAGCGAACAGTGGACCGACAAGCAAACCGGTCAGAAAGTCGAAAAGACCGAATGGCACCGTGTGTCGATGTTCGGCAAGGTTGCGGAAATCGCCGGTGAATACCTGCGTAAAGGTTCGCAGGTCTATATCGAAGGCAAGCTGCAGACCCGCGAGTGGGAAAAAGACGGTATCAAGCGTTACACCACCGAAATCGTGGTCGACATGCAAGGCACCATGCAACTGCTGGGCGGCCGTCCACAGGGCGAACAGCAGGGCCAGGGCGGCGGTAACAACTACCAGCAGTCCGCGCCACGCCAGCAGGCTCCGCGTCCACAGCCGTCGGCACCGCAGCAGTCGCGCCCGGCTCCACAGCAGGCAGCTCCTCAGCCGGCTCCGGATTTCGACAGCTTTGATGACGATATCCCGTTCTGATTCTTTCACCAAAGAATAGAACCTGAAAAAGCCCGGCCTCCCTATGGATGCCGGGCTTTTTGCATTTTTACCAGGGCATTCCTCGCCGGGATCGAGGACCGTCCAGCCGCCAGTGCGCAGTGATACTCTGCTACAGGTCCAGACCTTGAGCAGAGTTGCCCTATGGATCGCCTGTCTACGTTGTTGTCACAGTTCGGCGTGCGAGCAAACCTGTTTTACAGCGGCATGCTTTGCGGCGTGGCGTCCTACGATGGCGCCGACCAGCGCGGTCATATTCACCTGTTGCAGGCCGGCTCTGTCACGTTGAAAGGCCCAGGGAGGAGTGAGTTGTTGCTCACTCGCCCCAGCCTGATTTTTCTGCCGCGCCCCAGCCGACATCAGCTCATCGCCAGTGACACTGAAGGTGCCCGGCTGTTATGTGCGTCGATGCTGTTCGACGGTGGCGCGAATAATCCGATATCTGCTTCGCTCCCCGATCTTCTGGTATTGCCTCTGGATGAGTTGCCGTTGCTGGCCGACACCCTGAGATGGATGTTCGATGAAGCTGGCTCCGGGCATTGTGGCAGGGAGGCGGTGCTTGATCGTTTGTTCGAGCTGTTGATCATTCTGCTGTTCCGGCATTTGCTCGACCACCAGCAGTTGAGCACCGGCATGATGGCCGGGTTGGCCGATGTGCGGCTGTCGCGCTCGCTGATGCAGATGCACAACCAGCCTCAACGGGCCTGGTCCGTGGCCGAGCTGGCGAATGAGTCGAACATGTCCCGCGCCGCTTATGCGGTGCATTTTCGCGCGGTCCTGGGGCAAACACCGTTGGATTATCTTCTGAGCTGGCGCATCAGTCTGGCGCAGAAGCGCCTGCGGGAAGGGCGGCCGATTACGCTGATCGCCGATGAGGTGGGTTATGAAAGTCCGTCGGCGCTTGCCCGTGCGTTTCGCCGCAAGACCGGCTGCAGTCCACGGGGCTGGATGAAATCCCTGGCCGTTGAGGGCCGCGTACTTGCTGACGATGACCTGAATGCATCGAGCTGATTCAGGCCATCGGCGGATGAAGCTGGCAGCTCAAGGGGTTTCCAGTCTGGTCAGCGAATGGCCGGCCACGAACAGGGAGGCGGCAAGCAAGCCGATGTCCTTGAGCAGGAACTGGCCAGGCGCGACCGTAATGGCCGGGAAACCAAGGCCGGGCTCAATCACGCCGGGTGTCGAGAACATAAAGCTCAAGGTGGTGAAAAACAGCCCGGCAGACAAGGCGCCTCCGATCAATGAAAGCTTTGGCGACAGCAGGCGGCCCGCAATCAGGACACCAATGGAAATCTCCAGGACACCGAGCAAACTGGAAAACAGATCGACGCTGAAAAGGTCATAGACCCATCCCAGGAAGGGGCTGTTGCTCACCAGTGGCACTAGCCCCTCCGCTTCATAGTGGGTAAATTTCATTCCGCCGAACCAGAAGTAGATAACGGCGAGGGCGAAGTAAATGCCGTAGGTCCCGATCGCCATGGTGGTGAATCCGAGGGATGTTTTTTTCGACAGGCGGTCAGTGCTGATATTCATGCTGTTCATTGTTCAGGCTTCCAGTGAGTTATCCAGAAAGTGGCATGGGTGAAGGCAACATCCCCCGCGTATGCGTTGGGAGTAGAGACATTGTTGGCTTTGGCATGCCTTTCCAGGGTTCTGTCGGTATTGCGTTCGATGCAGATCGTCCAGACTCACTGGCAATAAAAAGCCCATGACGTGTGAGGCCATGGGCTTTTTCATATTTGCTGTCTCGTCCTGAATAGGGTTTACACCTTCTGGCTGCCTGTCAGGAACTCGTCGGTCGACACCACGCTGGCGTACGCAAACGCCAGGGCCGCCATGAACGCCGCATGAACCTGCGCCGCCGGAACCGTCACGCCATTGAACTCCAGGTCTCGGGTGGCGCAGGCGTCATGGATCACGGTGACCGTATAACCAAAATCCGCCGCCGCCCGGGTGATACCGTCGACGCACATGTGGCTCATGCTGCCCACGACCACCAGCTCCTTGATGCCTTGTTCGTCGAGGATCGATTTCAATTCGGTTTCACGGAACGAGTTGACGAAGTGTTTGAGTACCACCGGTTCGTCGGCACGGTTGAGCACTTTCGGGTGCAGCTTGGCGCCTTCAGAGTTCGGGGTGAAAAACGGCGCCTCTTCGGAGGTGAATTCGTGGCGGATATGCACCACTGAATCACCGGCATCGCGAAAGGCCTTGATCAGGCGGACGGCGTTGTCTGCGGCGGCGTCGGCACCGACCAGCGGCCACTTGCCTTGGGGGAAGTAGTCGTTCTGGATATCGACTACGATGAGCGCTTGCTTGGCCATGACTGTTTCCTCGAAGTGTGTGTTGGCGTGGAATGAAGTATTGGCTGTGGCAGGCGATCCGGGGATTGGCCGCACCGACAATAGAAGGGGGAAAACTGACAATGGACGCAGAAAGGGCAATCGCCGAAATCGGCGTGCTGATCTATCCCGGCGCGCAGATGGCGGCGGTGCATGGCTTGACGGATTTGTTCGGGGTGGCCAATCGGATCGCCGCCGAACATCAGTCTGCACAGTTGCCGCTGTTGCGGGTCAGCCATTGGCAGGTTGAAGGCGATCAGGCGCCGGTTCGGATCTTCGATAGTCATTCCGGTCCGGTGCGCGCCTTGGTGGCCGTGTTGATTCCGCCGTCGATTGCCGGTTTTTCCGAAGGCCAGGCACCACAGGGATTGATCCGTTGGTTGCGCGAACAACATGCCAGTGGCGCGACGCTGGGCGGGGTTTGCGTGGGGTCTATCCTGCTGGCCGAAAGCGGTCTGCTCGACGGTCGCAGCGCCACCACCCACTGGACCTCGGCCAAAGCCTTCGCTGAACGTTACCCGGCGATCAGGCTCAAGGCCGATACGCCGATTGTCGATGACGGCGACCTGATTACCACCGCCGGGCTGATGGCCTGGTCAGAACTGGGTCTGCGCCTGGTCAACCGGCTGCTGGGGCCGAGCATCGCCACCAACACCGCACGTTTTCTGGTGGTGGAACACAGCGACAGCGCCAGTGAGTGCGGCAGCAATTTTGCGCCGATCCTCAGCCACGGCGATGCGGCGATCCTCAAGGTGCAACACTGGCTGCAAAGCACCGGGGCGACCGATGTGTCGCTAGCGGCGATGGCCGAAAAGGCAGGCCTGGAAGAACGCACCTTCCTGCGCCGCTTCCGCGCGGCCAGCGGGCTCAAACCCACGGAATACTGCCAGCATCTGCGAGTCGGCAAGGCCCGGGAAATGCTTGAATTCACCAACGGCACCATCGACCACATCGCCTGGACCGTGGGTTATCAGGACCCTGGGGCGTTTCGTGCGACGTTCAAGAAAATCACCGGGTTGGCGCCGAGTGATTATCGGACGCGGTTTGGGGTGAGCCCTGGATCGGTTGCACGCTAGTCGCATCACCTCGATTCCCACAGGGTCGGTTGTGTGGGCTGGAATCGTGCAAAATGCCGGAAAATCAAAGGGCGTCGTGCAGAATAAAACAGGCATCATGCCATCACTTACTGCGCAACAGGCTGATTTGAAAACCCTTTCCCCTCAGGTTAGCTTGGCCTGATCTCTGCACCTCTGAGCTACATTCATCAAGCGTCGATTGAAGGGGGATGCATGACCCCAACAAACCGCAGGAAGCTGGTGGTCGCCCATTCGGTGCTCGCCGACGCGCCAGTACACGAAGTTGAAACCAATCGTGCACTGGCCCGCTGGCTGGCGCAGATACTGGGGCTTAAATACGGCGGCAGCTACGACCCGCAGTTGCATGACGGGCAGGACCTCTACCTGTTGCCGACCCAGACCCTGGTGGGCACTGCGGCAGCCCGGCAACTGGGGGTCAAGGGGCCGGAGGATTTGTGGGGCGGTTATGTCGACCACGACTTCATCTGCACCAAAGCCATCAGTCACGGATTGCTCAACCGCCACGCCCATGCGCCGCCAGGCTGGGCGCCGTTGTTTTCCGAGCGGGTGCGCAGTGTGGTGCTCGACGGTCTCAGCGTGTTCTCCCTGAAGGATGCGCGCCCGGCGGCGGAGCATCTGTTGTACACCGGGCCGATCCGCCTGAAGCCGATTCATGCCTGTGCCGGACGTGGTCAGGAAGTGATCAAAAGCCTCGACGAGTTCGATGAATTGCTTGCCAGGTCAGAGGCTGAGGCTACGTTCGGCGAAGGCGTGGTACTCGAACAGGACCTGGACCAAGTGGTCACCCACAGCGTCGGCCAGAGTTTTATCGGCGACAAGGTACTCAGTTACTGCGGTGATCAATACTTGACCGAGGACGCTCAGGGTGAACAGGTGTATGGCGGATCCAACTTGCTGGTGGTGCCGGGCGGCTATGACGAATTGTTGAAACTGGATCTGCCGGAAGACGTGCGCCTGGCGATCCATCAGGCACAGGTGTTCGACAGGGCGGCGGATGAAGCCTACCCCGGTTTTTATGCCTCGCGGCGCAACTACGATATCGCCCAAGGCATCGCCAGCGACGGCCGGCCGCGTAGTGGCGTGCTCGAACAATCCTGGCGCATAGGCGGTGCCAGCAGCGCCGAAGTGGCGGCATTGCAGCGTTTCACCGACGATCCGGGGGTGTGCGCTATTCGTGTGTCTTCGGTGGAAACCTATACCAATCAGCCGCTGCCGGCGGACGCCATCGAGGTGTACCGCGGGCCGGCGCAGTCCGGTGACTTTCTCCTCAAGTACGTGACGGTTAAACCCTATGACGGCTAGAAGCGAATCCATTCAGATCGACATCGACGACGAACAGATGAGCGGGACCTTCCTGAGTCCCAAATCGAAAGTTCCCGGCGTGCTCTTTGTGCACGGTTGGGGCGGCAGCCAGGAGCGGGATCTGGAGCGCGCCAAAGGTATCGCCGGGTTGGGGTGCGTGTGCCTGACCTTCGACCTGCGCGGGCATACCGGTGGCACCGGCATACCATTGTCCCGGGTGACCCGGGAAGACAATTTGCGCGACTTGCTGGCAGCCTATGACCGCTTGCTCGCACACCCGGCCCTCGATACCTCGGCCATTGCCGTGGTCGGCACCAGCTACGGGGGGTATCTGGCCTCGATTCTGACCTCGCTCAGGCCCGTTCGCTGGCTGGCGCTGCGGGTACCGGCGCTGTATCGCGACGAGCAATGGCACACGCCGAAACGCGATCTGGACAAACTGGATCTGCGTGATTACCGAGGCACCCTGGTGCGTGCCGACAGCAATCGTGCCCTGCATGCTTGCTCGCAATTCACCGGGGACGTGCTTCTGGTGCAGTCCGAGACCGACGAATACGTGCCCCACGCGACGATCATGAGTTACCGCGCGGCCTGCCAGCAGACGCACTCGCTGACTCACCGCATTATCGACGGTGCCGACCATGCGCTGAGCGACCCGGTTTCGCAGCAGGCCTACACCTCGATCCTCGTTGGCTGGATTACCGAGATGGTGGTGGGGGAGCGGTTGAGCATTATTCAATCCGAGTGATTTGCGGTGTGCTTGTGGACGCCTTCGCGGGCAAGCCCACATGGATCGAGGGTGTACATAGAATCTGCATCCACCAACAGACCTTGTGGGAGCGGGCTTGCTCGCGAAGGCGTCTTCACAACCGGCACAAAATCACTTGGGTTTTTTCTCTATCCGCAACGCCTTGGCCTTGGCTTCCACCAGCAGGTACATCACCACGGTAATCAACAGCGGCAGGATGAAATAAATCGCTCGATAGGCCAGCAGTCCCGCCACCAGGCTGCCCCGCGAAGTCTCGTGTTGCAGCAGCGCCACAAACACTGCTTCCAGCACGCCGAGCCCGGCCGGTATGTGAGTGATGACCCCGGCGATGGCACTGATCAACAGCACGCCCAATACCAGCGGATAGTCCAGTTTGCTCGGCAGCAAGGTGAAAATCACCGCCGCCATCAGCGACCAGTTCAGAGCCCCGAGGGCCAGTTGCAGCACCGCCATGCGCAGCGACGGCAAGTCAATTTCCATTCCGCGAATTGCCCACTCCCGACGCTTGGCAAACCGACACGCCGCCAGGTACCCGGCGCTCAGCAGCAATAACAAAACCCCCACGCCTTGCAGCGTACTACTGCTGAGCTTCCAGCCCGGCGGCATGCGCACCAGCCCGCTGCTGAACACGGCACCGGCAATCACCATGTAGCCGAACCAATTGGTCGCCAGGCTCAGGCCGAGGATTTTCGCGATGTTGCTCTTGCTGACCCCGAGCCGCGAATACAACCGGTAACGCATGGCGATGCCGCCGACCCATGCGCTGAGGTTCAGGTTGAAGGCGTAGCTGATGATCCCCACCGGCAGGATCTGCTTCCAGGTCAGGTTCTGGCGGATGTAGGTGCGGCCGATCAGGTCGAAGCAGGCGTACACCAGAAAACTCACCAGTGTCAGCCCCGACGCAATGATCAGTGTGCGCACCTTGAAATCGGCCAGGTTTTCGAACACTTCGCTCCATTCGAGGCGCTGGGCGAGCATTGTGAACAGCACGATCAGCATCAGGAAAAACAGCATCGTCAGCGGTCGTTTCCAGCGGCTCCAATGCGACTTGCCAGGGCTTTTGGCGTGAGTTGTCGTGTTGGGTTCAGCGCGGTTCATGGTCAGCGCTCCCGGTCGGAGGGGGGAAGGGTTTCAGGCGTGGTTTATGCGCCGGCAACCAACCGGCCCATGCCGGGAAATGCCGCAGGAAGTGAAATACCAGAAAACCGATGGTCATGTGCCAGACCCGCCCGCGTGGCGCGATGTCGTGAGACATGGCCTTGCAATGGTTGTCGCTGAGGTCTTCCAGGCGATCGAACAGAACTCGATTGAAGCCACGGTCGCGGATCAGCACGTTGGCTTCCAGATTCAGCGACAGGCTCAACGGGTCGAGGTTGCTCGAGCCTACGGTGCTCCAGTCCTCATCCACCAATGCGACCTTGCCGTGCAGCGGGCGGTCGCAATATTCGTAGATCTTCACACCGGACTTGAGCAAGTAATCGTAGGTCATGCGCGCCGCAAGCCTGGCCACCCGCATGTCTGGCTGGCCCTGCAGGATCAGCCGCACATCCACGCCTCGGCGGGCCGCGTTGCGGATCTCGCGCAGCAAGCGGAAGCCGGGAAAGAAGTAGGCGTTGGCGATTACCACCCGACGCTGCGCCTGGCGCAATACCTGGCGGTAAACTTCCTCGATGTCGGTCTGGTGTTCCCCGTTGTCGCGGTACACCAGCCGCACCTGGCCATCGTGGTCGCTGAAGGCCAGTTCCGAACGCCGCTGCCGACGGCGGTGCCACCAGTATCTGGCGTGCGCCGGGCGCCCGCATTGCAGCAGGGCAAAGTGATGGATATCGGCAACGGCCGGACCTTGTACTTCCACGGAATAATCCTGTTTGGCCTCGGGGCCGAAGTCGGCCAGATGATCGGCGGAAAAGTTGATCCCGCCGACGAACGCGACGGTGCCATCGACCACCACAATCTTGCGATGCAGGCGCCGAAACCAGTTGGTGCGGATGCCCAGGCGTTTCGGTGCCGGGTCGAACATTTGCAGGTGCACGCCGGCGACGGTCAGGGCGGTGAGGAACCCGGTACTCAGTTCACCGCAGCCAAAGCCGTCGAGGCTGACGGTGGTGCGCACGCCGCGTTGAGCGGCTTCGATCAGGATCTGTTGCAGCTCATTGCCGACCTTGTCCTCGAACAGAATGAAGGTTTCCAGCAGGATTTCACTTTGCGCCCGACGCAGGGCTTCAAACACCCGGGGAAAATACGCCTCACCGTTTTCCAGCAACTCGACCCGATTGCTGCCTTGCCAGCCGTATTCGACATCGACCGCAGTCGGCTCGAGGGAAGACGGGGCGGGGATGTGCTCCAGCGTGTTTTTTTCCATCGAGTGGCTGCTCATAGCTCGATCTCCACCGACAGCGGGACGTGGTCGGAAAGGTGCGACCAGGGCCGGGAGGTCAGCACTTGCGGATGGCTGGCCTTGAGGTTGCGTACATAGATGCGGTCCAGGCGCAATGCCGGCCAGCGCGCGGGGAAACTGCGCGCCGGTTTGCCATGGTGCGCGGCGAAGACTTCGCGCAAACCGCTGGGCGTGAGCATTGCATCGGCGCGCAGGCGCCAATCGTTGAAGTCCCCGGCGACAATCACCGGGGCATCGCCGGGCAGGGCGTCCAGGCGCTGGGCGAGCAGCTTCAGTTGCACGGTGCGATGGGTTTCGAGCAACCCCAGGTGTACGCAAATGGCATGCACTTCCTGGCCGTCGCCGGGCAAGCGCAGCACGCAATGCAAGAGACCGCGATTCTCGTGGCCGCTGAAGGACACGTCGAGGTTGTCGTGGCGGATGATCTGGAACTTCGACAACAGCGCATTACCGTGATCGCCCGCCGGATACACCGCATTGCGGCCATAGGCGAACTGCGGCCACAGGCTGTCGGCGAGGAACTCGTATTGCGGCATCGCCGGCCAGTTGGTGTAGCGCCTGGGATGCTGCTCGTGGGTGCCGTGGACTTCCTGCAAAAACACCACATCGGCAGATACGCTGCGCACCGCTTCACGCAGTTCCGGCAGGATGAAACGGCGGTTGAGCGCGGTGAAACCTTTATGGGTGTTGACCGTCAGCACGGTGAAGCTGCGTACTGTCGTGCTGATGGGTGTCTGCTCGTCCGTGACGCCGACCGGCTCGGGAATACTCATGGCAACACGCCCTCGGCGGCAGGCTCACCGGGGATGGTGGCGAGGTTTTTGTCGAGGTGCAGGCGTTGCAACAAATGGCGTGCATCAAAGGGGGCACGGACTTTGATGTCGTTATCGAAATAGCAGAACACCTCCCGGGATTTGCACGCCTTTGGCCTCTGCCGGGGCGCAATCAATTGTGGATCATCCGGTTGTTGGCCGTGATGCCAGGCCTCGATTCGTTCGCCCCAGTGTTTTAGTGCCTGTGGGGTGTAACCGCTGGCATAAAGCGCTTCGGCACCATGCAGGCGCAGGTAGACGAAATCGCTGGTGATGTCTTCGCGGTACGGCCATTTACCTGCCGTGTCGGCGATGACCAGGGCCGTGTTGTAGCGCTTGAGCATGCGGACAAACAGCGGATCGACAAAACTGTCATGACGGATTTCCACGGCATGGCGCAAGGGCTTCTTTTTGTAAGCCTTCAGACTCGCATGGCCGGTGACGTGGGAGTCGTGCTGGCGGGCGAGGGCGGCGGCCTGTTCGGTATTGCGGGGCAGTTGGTCGAGGAAGTTTTCGAACAACTCGACGTCGAATTTGAAGCTGGGCGGAAACTGCCAGAGGATCGGCCCGAGTTTTTCTTTCAACTCCAACACTCCGGACGCAAAAAAATTCGCCAGCGGCTTGTGGATGTCCCGCAGCCGCTTGATATGGGTAATGAAGCGCGGGGCCTTGACGCTGAAGACGAAGTCGAGCGGGGTTTCGCCATACCACTGGGCATAACGTTCGGGCCGTTGCAGCGCGTAGAACGATCCATTGATTTCGATGCTGTTGACCGCCCGCGAGGCGAACTGCAATTCGCGCCTTTGGGTCAGGCCCCTGGGGTAGAAGTCTCCCCGCCAGGGCGTATAGCGCCAGCCTGAAATACCGATATGAATCGCCGCCATGTCGCCTCCGGTCTTACAGCCCCTGTCTTGAGATGACTACGAGGCTGCGGCGAAAGTTTCGATGGCGCTACGGACGGTCCCCCGACCCTCGGTCATTCAGAAAAATACTGGATGGGGCATTTGATATTTGCGCCCAAGGCAAATATCACGAGTACGAGTGCTAGTCTGTGCCGAGGGGGCCATATCCGAACTTGCCCGGCATTTCTCGATCAGTTCCATACAGACACAGCCAAAGGAGCGGGTGCTTTGATCAGGCTCAAGACCGCGATACTGCTGGGAGCGTTGCTGTTTGTGGGCAGCGAGCAACTGGAAGCCGCCGCGATACCGGGGCTGCCCGCCACCGCGACCGCCGCGACGCCTCCGGCACACCCCGAACCGCTGGTGCAAGGCGGGTTACTGGGGGCCATCAGTACAAGCATTGACGAGGTCCAGACCAAACTCGATCTCAACGAAAACCTCGTCGACGTCTGGCGTCTGCGTGCCGGCCTCGCGGTCGATGAAGTGGATCAGTTGGTCAATCAGCCTTCGGCCCGTTCGCCCTGGAGCGTCGCCGGCGATTTCCTGTTGCTGACCTGCGTGTGGACGGTGGTGTTTGCCTGTCTTTGGCTGCTCGGGCGGATGGCCGCCAGGCGCCTGTGCGAGCATCGTCTGCTGCTCAGTCGTGAACGGGGCCAGGCGTTGCTCGGTTATGTGCTGCCCTACACCCTTGCGGCGGTGATCAGTCTGCCGTTGACGATTTATGCCAGCCAGTTTTTGCCGATATCGGCGGGACGGGCGCTGGCGCTGTGTCTGGCTTATGCCGCCAGCGCGGGGATATTTGCCGGGTCATTGGTGCTGTCGCTGGTAGTGGTGTTCAATGCCGGGCACAAGCGGCGGGCGGTGCAGATCATTCGCGACAAGAGTCCCCGCCCCTTGTTCGCTATCGGCTTTCTGGTGGCATTGAGCGATGCCCTGACCAGTCCGCAGATCGCCCATCAACTGGGCAACAATCTCACCGGCAGCATCGCTGTGTTCACCGGGTTGGCAGCGTCGATGTCCTTCGGTTTGCTGGTGATCCGCATGCGCCGCCCGGTCGCCCATGTGATCCGTATTTTGCCGCTGGCCCAGCGCCTCAGGCAGCCGGCGTTGCGTGAAACCCTGCGGATATTTTCCGGGCTCTGGTATTGGCCGATTCTGTTGATGGTACTGGTTTCGATCATCAACCTGATCGGCGCAGGGGTGGACAATCAGAGAGTGCTGCGCAGCGCCTTGTTCACCACGGTGTTGCTGATTGCCACGGTGTTTCTCAGCACCACGCTGCATCATTTGTTCAAGGCCCGCAGCGAAGCGGACCTGCGCCGCAGCGGCGCTTACAAAGAGCGTTTTCTCAACCTGTCCCATGCTTTGTTGCGCATCGGCATGGCCATCGTGTTCATCGATATCCTCGGGCGGATCTGGGGCGTGTCGCTGTTCGAATTCGCGGTGAGCAATGCCGTGGGCCGGGCGATCAGTGATTCTCTGAGCCATATCGGTCTGATCCTGCTGGTGACCTGGATGGTCTGGGTGGTGCTCGACACGGCGATTCAGGAAGCACTGAAGCCACCGACCAACAAGCGCTCGGCGCGCCAGCCGAGTACGCGGGTGAAAACCATCCTGCCGCTGTTGCGCAACGCGATCAAAATCATCCTGGTGGTGATTTGCGCGATCACCACCATGGCCAACCTGGGGATCAACGTCGCGCCGTTCCTGGCCGGTGCCGGGGTCATCGGCCTGGCGATCGGTTTCGGTTCCCAGCAACTGGTGCAGGACGTGATTACCGGGCTGTTCATCATCATCGAAGACACCCTGTCCATCGGTGACTGGGTGGTGCTCGATTCCGGTCACGCAGGCACCGTCGAAGGCCTGACCATCCGCACCTTGCGCCTGCGCGACGGCAAGGGATTCGTGCACTCGGTGCCGTTCGGGCAGATCAAGGCCGTGACCAACCAATCGCGGCAATTCGCCTATGCGTTTTTCTCGGTGCAATTTACCTACGATACCGATGTCGACAAGGCCATCGAACTGATCCGCGAGGCCGGGCATTCCATCAGCAACGATCCCTTCCTGCGCTACAACCTGCAAGGGCCGCTGGATGTGTTTGGCGTCGACAGGATGGACCTCAACGGTGTGGTGCTGACCGCGCAATTTCGCACGGTGTCCGGTGGTCAATACGCGGTGAGCCGGGCCTTCAACCAGCGTTTGAAAAAGCTTGTGGATAACTGCCCGTGGGTGAACTTCGCGCAGACTTATCCACAGCAGGCGCTGGTTCCGAGGCATCCGGTCGAGCCGCTACCCGAGGCGGGGCATGAGCCGGATCACTCGGCGGTGCTGATGCCGGATCGGCCACGGTCTCAATAGTTTTTTTGGCTGCTC
This sequence comes from Pseudomonas sp. IT-P74, assembly GCF_949768175.1. NCBI lineage: Bacteria > Pseudomonadati > Pseudomonadota > Gammaproteobacteria > Pseudomonadales > Pseudomonadaceae > Pseudomonas > Pseudomonas sp. IT-P74. The sequence continues at coordinate 52,647 of NZ_CATKQD010000012.1, forward strand.
TGGCCTCATCGCGAGCAGGCTCGCTCCTACAGGGGGATTTGTGAACGACACAGATCAATTGTAGGAGTGAGCCCTGCTCGCGATGAAGCCCGATAAAACACCCTCAATACCGGATCAGTTTGCTGCGCACTTCAGCACTCATCTGCTGATCCAGCTCCCCCCAGAACTGCTGCTTGCCAGCAATCTCGGCAGCCACCGGCAATCCATCGCGATACACCAGCCGATTGCTCGCCAGTGCCGGGACTTTCGCTCCGGGCAACAGCGTGCCGGCGAGGTTCAGCGGATCGACCCCGCACACCGCGACCAGGCTGCCGTCATGGGGCCGACGCCGCACCTCGCGCAGTAATGGAATCGCCTCGGGCAGGGCGAATTGCTCGCCCGCCAGGCCGCTGACAAAGCGCCCACCGCGTATCTCGCCGCGTGCCTCCAGGCGATGGAACGTACGCAGCAGTTCACGCCAGCTCGGCAGCCAGTCCGCTTCACGTTCCAGCAAGCGCCAGAACACCACGCCGTAGCGGCGCAGCAAGGTCATGGCGATGTGTTCAAGGGTTTCGGCAGGCGTCCGTTGGTTTTGCACCACCGGCTCGGCAGGCACGCGTCGCAACAAAGCCCAGCGCCCGGCGTCGTCCATGCCACCGATGAATGCCCCGCGCCCACGCCGGCTGTTGCGCGGCTGGCGCTTGCTGGCCGGGGTGATCAGTGCGCGCAACCCGGCGAAGCTGTCGGCGTTCACCAACCCCGCGCCCACCAGTTCCTGCAGGGCGATTTCCAGCTCCGAACGCAGCAAATGGGCCTCATGGATCAGCTCATCGAAAAACAGCGCGCCATGCTGGACGAGGGCCGCGTGGACCTTTTGTGTTTTCGGCGAGAGTTCGCTGACTGGCGTCTGTTCGGTCAAGCCGCTCCAGAGGCCGACCCGGTTGCGCGGCAGCAAAACGATCGGCGTGCTGCGCAGGGCGGTGCTGGCGCTTTTGCTGTGCGCAGTCAGGCGCGTCCACACCAGTCTGCCGCTGCGGCACAACTCATCCAGCCAGGTCGCCGAGTAGTCCTTTATCCGCGCCGGCAGGATGTTGCTGTCCCAGGCTGAAGCGGCAGCGGGGTAGCCTTCGAATTGCGCAATGACGGCCGGCAAAACCGCCGCGCCCTGACCCTGGCTTGCGCTCGAGACATGCTGCCAGTCGAACAGGAATCGCATGAAATCCTGCAACGCCACCGGTTCGATTTCCCGGCGCAGGCGCTTGACCGTATAGCGGTGAATCCGCGCCAGCAAATGCCGCTCGCACCATTCTTCCCGGCTGGTGCCCGGGGTGAAGCGGCCGCGTAGCACGTAGCCTTCGCGTTCCAGTTGCGCCAGGGCCTGGTTGATCTGTGCAGCGGGCAAGCCGAGCGGTTCGGCAATACGATCGAGCGCCAGCGGCCCGAAGGCGCTGAGCCGCGCGCGGATCAGTTCGAGGATGGCCTCTTCGGGATCCCAGACCTCGTCGAAGTCCGGCAGCGCTTGCAGCGATGGTATCAATTCGGCCTGTGGATAAATCGCCCGCAGGCAGGTCAAGCGCTCCAGTGCCAGCCACAACGATTGCCCGGCGTTGATCTGCAAACGGCCCGCGCGTCCGCTGTCGGCCAGGGTCGTGAGCCAGTCGAGCCACTGCGGATTGGCGCCGGCTTCGGCATCGGAGATGCACGCCAGGCTCATCAAGGCCTCGTGCATTTCATCGCCACCGGAGGGCGCTGGCCAGGCTTCGTCGCGCACGGCGGCAATCGCCTCGGTATCCAGGGCACCGAGATCGTCGGTGGATTGCGGGTCGCTCCAGCGGCGGTTGAGTACGGCTTGAGTGCGGCGTTCCTCCAGTGGCGCATCGTCGAGAAAGGTGTAGGGGCGGGCGCTGAGAATCTCCGCCGCCAGCGGCGAAGGCGCCGGCAAGTCGCGGCTGATCAGGCGAATGTCACCGTGTTCCATGCGCCGCAACAAGGCCAGCCAGCCTTCAGTGTCCATGGCGTCGTGCAGGCAATCGTCGAGGGTTTGCTCTACCAGTGGATGGTCGGGAATCTCCCGTTCGCCGGCGAGGTTTTCCACGCAGGCGATCTGATCGGGAAACACGCTGGCGATCAGGTCTTCGCTTTTCATCCGCTGGATCTGCGGCGGGACTTTGCGCCCGCCGCTGTAGCGCGGCAGGGCCAGGGCCACACCGGCATTCCAGCGCCAGCGTACACCGAACAGCGGCGCGTCGAGCACGGCCTGGATCAGTATGTGTTCGGCACTGTTGCTGTGCAGGTAACGCCAGACGTCGTCCAGTTCAAAACTGTGGCTGGTGGACAGCGACAGCACGATGGCGTCTTCGCTGGCGGCAGCCTGCAATTCGAAGTTGAAGGTGCGGCAGAAACGCTTGCGCAGGGCCAGGCCCCAGGCGCGGTTGATGCGGCTGCCGAACGGCGTGTGAATGACCAGTTGGGTGCCGCCGGACTCGTCAAAAAAACGCTCCATCAGCAGCGTGTCTTGCGATGGCAGGGCGCCCAGCGTTTGCCGCGCGCGGGCCAGGTAATCCACCAGTTGTTCGGCGCTGGCGAGGTTCAGGCCCAGGGTTTCGGTCAGCCAGTCGAGCGCTGGCTGCAAGTTGCCCGGTGCGGCACCCAGCAGGTCGTCGAGTTGTGCCTGCAAGCGCGCCACTGCCGCGGACAACTCGGCGCTGCGCCCCGGTGCTTCACCGAGCCAGAACGGAATGGTCGGCGGCTGGCCCTGGGCGTCCTCGACCCGGACCTTGCCGGTTTCCACCCTCAGGATCCGATAGGACGTGTTGCCCAGCTGGAAGATATCCCCGGCAATGCTTTCCACCGCGAAGTCTTCGTTGATGGTGCCGATGTTCAGTCCTTGAGGCTCCAGCAGCACGCTGTAGTCGGCGTTGTCCGGAATGGTCCCGCCACTGGTCACCGCCGTCAGTTTCGCGCCCCGGCGACCGCGCAGGGTGCGGCTCACGGCGTCGCGGTGCAGGTAGGCGCTGCGGATGCCCTGACGGCCGTTGTAACCCTCGGCGAGCATGTGCAGCAGCGCCAGGTAGTGTTTGTCGTCGAGTGCGGCGTAGGGCGAGGCGCGGCGCAGCATCTCCAGCAGCGCTTGCTCCGGCCATTCCTGACAACTGACCTCGGCGATGATCTGCTGCGCCAGCACGTCCAGCGGCGCTTGCGGGATCAGCAAGGTATCGAGTTCGCCCCGGCGCACGCAGTCGAGCAGCGCGGCGCATTCAATCAGGTCGTCGCGGGTGGTGGCGAACAAACGCCCCTTGGGCGTGCCGCCGACCTGGTGCCCGGAACGGCCGACCCGTTGCAGAAACCCGGCAATCGAGCGAGGCGAGGCGATCTGGCACACCAGGTCGACGTCGCCGATGTCGATCCCCAGCTCCAGCGACGCCGTGGCGATCAGCACTTGCAGGTCGCCGCGCTTGAGTCGCTGCTCGGCATCCAGGCGAAATTCCTTGGCCAGGCTGCCATGGTGGGCCGCCACGGCATCCTTGCCCAGACGCTCGCTCAGGTGCCGGCTCAGGCGTTCGGCCAGGCGCCGGGTGTTGACGAAAATCAGTGTGGTCCGGTGTTCCCGGGCCAAGGCAGCGAGGCGGTCGTACACCCGTTCCCAGACATCGTTGGCCATCACGGCCGATAGCGGCACGGGCGGCACTTCGATGTCCAGGTCGCGGGGGCGGGCGTGGCCGATGTCGACGATCTCGCACGGACGGTCGCGACCGACCAGGAAGCGCGAGACGGCTTCGATGGGCTTTTGCGTGGCCGACAGACCGATGCGCAGCAGCGGCTCCGGGCAGAGGGCTTGCAGGCGTTCAAGGCTCAGTGCCAGGTGGCTGCCGCGTTTGCTGGCGGCCATGGCGTGGATCTCGTCGACGATCACCGTTTGTACGGTGCCGAGCATCTGCCTGCCGGAATCGGAGCCGAGCAGCACATACAGGGATTCCGGCGTGGTCACCAGAATGTGCGGCGCCGTTTTGCGCATTGCTGATCGGTCTTTTTGCGGTGTATCGCCGGTGCGCACGGCGGTGCTGATCTGCAGTTCGGGCAGGCCCATCATGCGCAATTGCTCGGTAATGCCGGCCAGCGGGTTTTGCAGGTTGATCCGGATGTCGTTGGACAGCGCCTTGAGCGGCGAGACGTAGACCACCAGGGTGGCGTCGGGCAAGCCTTCCGGGCTTTCCAGGCCGCGATGCACCAGGTCGTCGATGACAGCGAGAAAGGCGGTGAGGGTCTTGCCGGAACCGGTGGGCGCGGCGACCAGGGTCGAGCGGCGCTGGCGGATCAACGGCCACGCCCGGGCCTGGGCGGCGGTGACCGCCGGGAACGTGTGGCTGAACCAGGCGCTGACGGCAGGGTGGAAGCCGCTCAGGGCACTGTCTGCGGGGATGGGCAGGTTCATGCAGCAATTTATGCGGGTGGGAACGGGAAGTTGCAAGTACCGCTCAAGACCTTCGCTGGTCTTCAGGGCCTCTTCGCGAGCAGGCTCGCTCCCACAGAGGGGTGGTGAACACAAATCCTTTGTGGGAGCGAGCCTGCTCGCGAAGAGGCCAGAGACAGCACCACAAATCCAGGGCATCTACACTTTACGGGTGACGGTTGCGCACTAAACCCGCAAAATGCAACGATTCCGGCAATTACCAACGACATCGCCTGGGGGCGATGTCGATAAAGCCATTGTTTCAATCAGACTGGGCCTGCTGACTCTATGCGAATGCGCCTTATGTTACTGGGCGGCGGAAATGCCCTTGGGCAGGCGCTGATTCGCCTCGGTGCGGAGGAAGACATCGGCTTCCTCGCCCCCCGCCCGCCCGAAGACGGCTGGGATGCCGCGAGCCTGACACAACTGCTCGACGACACCCGTCCCGATGCATTGATCAACCTTGCCTATTACTTCGACTGGTTTCAGGCCGAGGCGGTGAGCGAACAGCGTCTGGCCAGCCAGGAGCGTGCGATCGAGCGTCTGGCGGAACTGTGCCAGCACCACAACATCGTGCTGCTGCAACCTTCCAGCTATCGCGTGTTCGACGGCTCCCGTGCCACCGCCTACAGCGAAAAAGACGAACCGGTGCCTTTGGGCCTGCGCGGTCAGGCGTTGTGGCGAATCGAACAAAGCGTTCGCGCCACCTGCCCGCAACACGTGCTGTTGCGTTTCGGCTGGCTGCTGGACGACAGCCCGGATGGCACCCTTGGCCGCTTCCTCGCCCGTGCCGAACAACCTGAAGAATTGCTGATGGCCGACGACCGGCGCGGCAATCCGACGCCGGTCGACGATGCCGCCCGTGTGATCATTTCTGTGCTCAAACAACTCGATTGCGCCGCGCCGCTGTGGGGCACCTACCACTACGCCGGGCATGAGGCGACCACGCCGCTGGCGCTGGGGCAGGCGATTCTGACCGAAGCCCGCAGCCTGCATCCGCTGGCCATCGAAGCCCCGACCGCCCAGGCTCACGCCGCGCGTCCGGATGCCGCCGAAGAACCGCAACACGCGGTCTTGGCCTGCAAGAAAATTCTGCACACCTTCGGGATCAAACCGCGCGCCTGGCGTGCGGCGCTTCCCGGTCTACTGGACAGGTTCTATCGCCATGGCTGACGGCCCCGTTTTGATCACCGGTGGTGCCGGTTTCATTGGTTCGCACCTGACCGACGCGCTGCTTGCCAAGGGCCATGCGGTGCGGATTCTCGATGATCTGTCCACCGGCAAGCGCAGCAATCTGCCGCTGGACAATCCCAGGGTCGAACTGATCGTCGGCGACGTGGCCGATGCGGCTTTGGTTGCCCGGGCGATGTCCGGATGCAGCGCCGTGGCGCATCTGGCCGCCGTGGCTTCGGTGCAGGCCTCGGTGGACGATCCGGTGCGCACACACCAGAGCAACTTCATCGGCACGCTGAACGTCTGCGAAGCCATGCGCCAGGCCGGGGTCAAACGCGTGCTGTTTGCCTCCAGTGCGGCGGTGTATGGCAACAATGGCGAAGGTGAGTCGATCGACGAGGACACGCCCAAGGCGCCCCTGACGCCTTACGCGGTGGACAAGCTGGCCAGCGAGCATTACTTCGACTTTTATCGCCGCCAGCATGGTCTGGAACCGGTGATTTTCCGCTTCTTCAACATCTTCGGCCCGCGCCAGGATCCGTCCTCGCCGTACTCCGGGGTGATCAGCATTTTCAGCGAGCGCGCACTCAAGGGCTTGCCGATCACGGTGTTTGGCGATGGCGAGCAGACCCGGGATTTTGTCTACGTCGAAGACCTGGTCGACTTGCTGGTGCAGGCCATCGAAATGCCCCAGGTCGAAGTCGGTGCGGTCAACGTTGGCTGGAACCAGGCGACGACCCTTAAGCAAATGCTCGAAGCGCTCGAAGCCGTGGTCGGCAAGTTGCCACCGGTGAGCTACGGCCCGGCGCGCTCCGGTGACATTCGTCATTCCCGGGCGAATAACCGGCGCCTGTTGGAGCGCTTCAGTACCACGGAGCAGACATCGATGCGCGTGGGGCTGGCGCGGTTGCTGGGGCGATAGATCGCTTCCATGCGGACATGAAAAAGGCGCCTTTTTACAGGCGCCTTTTTCACGGCCGGAATTTACCTGATGCAGGTAGATTCCCTGTGGCGAGGGGGCTTCCCCCGTTCGACTACAAAGCAGTCGCCGTCAGTATTTAGTCTGTTCGCCACCAAGCCTCATTCACCACCACGTGAACGTTCTTTAGAACTTGTAACCCAGGCCCACCATGTAGATGAACGGGTCTACATCGACGTCCACACGTGCCCGGGTACCTGGGGCAATCGAGTTGTTCTCGACGGTGGCGCGGGTATCGATGTCGATGTAGCGCACCTGGGCGTTGATCATGATGTTGTCGGTCAACATGTAGTCAGCACCGACCTGCCACGCCAGGCCCCAGGAGTTTTCCGCCTTGAAGTTGCTGAAACCGGCGGACTGCGCCTGGCTGCCAACGTGTTCGTCGTAGATATAGGTGTAGTTGATGCCACCGCCGACGTACGGCTGGAAGGCCGACTTCGGATCCAGCGGGTAGTACACCAGGCTCAAGGTCGGCGGCAGGTGCTTGAGGGTGCCGAGTTTGCCGTTGGCCGCGCTCAGGGCCGTGCCCTTGAGTTTCACGTCATGCTCGAACGGTGTGGCTGCCAGCAACTCGATACCCAGGTGGTTGGTGAGCATGTAGGCGAAGTTCAAGCCCAGTTGCGTGTCGCTGCTCAGTGTCGCCTTGCCACCCAGGTCGGCACCTGCGAGCGGGCCTTGATCGACCTTGACGCTGGAGCTGTCGGCTTGCGGGTTGACGGTGATTGCACCGGCGCGAAGGAGAATGTCGCCGGCCTCAAAGGCATGGGCGAGCGGGGCTGCGAGCGCGAGGGCAACCAGCGAAGCGCTGAGCATGGACTTGTTCATGGGGGCTCCAAAGGACGTTAAAAGTGTTCGATGTCCAATGGTAAGCCGGCTAACTATCCGGTCTTTTGATGCAGCTCAATGAAAGTGGGAAGGGAGTGATTTTTTTGGTGTTTTTGATGGCCTCATCGCGAGCAAGCTCGCTCCTACAAGGGGACGCGATCATCTGTAGGAGCGAGCCTGCTCGCGATACTGACTATCAAGCAACGCATGACCACCGGACTCACTCCGGCAATTCATACAGGTAAATCTTGTCCGCCTCCATCTGATACCCGGCATCCGCCAACTCGCTGGTGGACGCCTTGACCTGCAACGCGCCTTCGATCCAGTAAGGCTGATACAACTCGTCGAGTTTCACGCCGACTTCGCTCTTGACGTGCACGATCTGGTTCGACGGCGGTGGCGGCACATGGATGCAGGCGCCGAAATACGGCACCAGCAGAAACTCCGTGGTGCGGCCTTCCTCGCTCACTTCCAGCGGCACGATGTAGCCTGGCAGGCGAATGTTCTGGCCATCGAGGGCCTTGACCACCGGTGCGTTGGGCAGGTCCTGCCTGGCTGCTGGTGCCGACTCTGCCGAGAGCGTGCTGCTCATCTGCGACAGATCGTGCAGCGGCGTCATGTTCGGCACTTCTTTCGGGGCGTCGGGCGGGATCATCTCCGACCAGGTCAGGTCTTTTGGCTGTGCCGCCCACAGGGGCAGGGCGACCAGCATCAATAGCGCAAATACAGCGCGGGGCATTTTCAATGTCCTCATAAACGGATCGACAGGCCATCGGCCAGGGATTGGCGATAGGCGCGCCAGGCCGGCACACTGCCCATCAGCAGCGCGGCGATCAGGATGCCACCGAGCAGCGTCCATTCATACTCGGTCGGCCAGGACAGCGGCAGGAACAGGCCGTAGTTGGCTTGCACATAGGCCTGGGCCGCGGCGATGCACACATACAGCAACGCCACGCCGGCGATCACGCCCGACAGCGCCAGGGCAAAGGCTTCGAGTACCAACAGCGTCGCGATGTGCCAGGGGCGCGCGCCCACCGAGCGCAGGATCGCCATTTCCCGGCGGCGCTCGTTGAGGCTGGTAAGAATCGCCGTGAGCATGCCGATCAACCCGGTCAGCACCACAAACAGCGAGACCACGAACAGCGCTTTTTCCGCGGTGCCCATCAGACTCCACAGCTCTTGCAACGCCACGCCCGGCAGGATCGCCAACATCGGCTCGCCACGGAATTCGTTGATTTCCCGTTGCAGGGCAAAGGTCGAAATCTTGTTGTTGAGGCCGAGCATGAACGCGGTGATCGCTTGCGGCGTGAGGTCCATGTTGCGCGCCTGGTCGGCGGTGATGCGCCCCTCACCCCGGGCCGGCACGCCGTTGTGCCAGTCGATGTGAATCGCTTCCATGCCACCGAGGCTGATGTGCAGCGTGCGGTCCACCGGCGTGCCGGTGCGCTTGAGAATGCCGACCACGGTGAACGGTTTGTCGTCATGCTTGACCAGGCTGATCGCCGCCACGCCGTGGGCCAGCACCAGTTTGTCGCCGAGTTTGTAGTGCAGTGCATCGGCCACTTCGGCACCGAGCACCACTTCGAACGGGTCGGTTTCGAAGGCGCGGCCATCGCTCAATTGCAGGTGTTGCTGGCGGCCGTACTGGTAGTGCTCGAAGTAGGCTTCGGTGGTGCCCATCACCCGGTAACCGCGATGGGAGTCACCAAGGGACATCGGGATCGCCCACTTCACTTTCGGGTTGCTGGCGAAGTGTTCGAAGCTGTCCCAGCGGATGTTGTTGGTGGCGTTGCCGATGCGGAACACCGAGTACAGCAACAGATTCACCGAGCCTGAGCGGGCACCGACGATCAGGTCGGTGCCGCTGATGGTGCTGGCGAAACTGGCCTTGGCTTCGGTGCGCACGCGCTCCACTGCCAGCAACAGGCACACCGACAGGGCAATGGCGAATGCGGTGAGGATCGCGGTGAAGCGGCGGTTAGCCAGGCTGGCGATGGCTAGACGAAACAGATACATCTCAGACCTCGGACGGGGTAGCGGCGCGATTGAGTTCGGCCAGCGACAGGTTGTGGTCGAACAGCGGCGCCAGGCTCTGGTCGTGGCTGACGAACAACAGGCTCGACCCGGCTTCGCGGCACTCGGCGAACAGCAGGCGAATGAAGTTCTCGCGGGCGTCGTAATCGAGGGCCGAGGTCGGCTCGTCGGCAATCACCAGTTCCGGTTGACCGATCAGCGCGCGGGCGGCGGCGACCCGTTGCTGCTGGCCGATGGACAGCGAGTCGGCGCGGCGACCGAGGATGTTTTCATCCTTCAAACCCAGGTGGGCGAGCAGCGTGGCGGCGGCTTTGTCGACGCTGCCGTGGCGTTGTTTCGCCCGTTCGGCGCGCAGTTTCGAGAAGTGGCAGGGCAGTTCGACGTTTTCACGCACCGACAGAAACGGCAGCAGGTTGAACTGCTGAAAGATGTAGCCGGTGTGATCGACGCGGAAGTGGTCGCGGGCACCGGCCGAGAGTTGCGTCAGTTCCTGGCCGAGCAGGCGGATGCTGCCGCGATCAGGCTTTTGCACGCCGCCGAGCAGGCCGAGCAGTGTGGTTTTGCCGCTGCCGCTGGGGCCTTTGAGGAACAGGGTTTCCCCGCGCTCCAGGCGAAACGCCGGGATGTCCAGCAGCGGCGGGTGACCGGGCCAACTGAAGCCCAGGTCGGACAGTTCGATGAGTGCTTGGGTCATGTGAAACCGGTCTGGTTGGTGGTGAACCCTGTGGGAGCGAGCCTGCTCGCGATGGTGTATCAGTCGATACCAATGTATCTGACACTCCTTCGCGAGCAGGCTCGCTCCTACAGGGGATCATCGGTGGATTCAGAATTTCAGGGCGGCAGCCTTGGCCGTCACATCAACCCCTTGCTGCCCGCTCGGGCCGATCAGTTGTACCTGAATTTTCTGGGTGGCCGGGAAGCGGGTGAAAATATTCGCCAGGTCCAGCGACTTCAGTGCCGCCGGCGTGGCGCAGGTGAACTGATAGCGGGCGTGGATTTCGCTGTGATCATCGTGATGTTCGTGGCCGTCTTCGTCTTTGGCGTCTTCATCGTGATCATCGTCGGCATCGGGCTTGTCGCCGAACAGCGGGCTTTCCAGTTCCTGGTTCTCCACCACGCAACCGGCGGCTTTCGGCAGGTTGAACAAGGCCAGTGGTTGCTCGAGCAGAGCGCGGGCGGCGGCGACTTTGGCTTTGTCTGCGTCGCTGGTGGCGACGTGCTCGAAACCCACCAGATTCATGGCCGGGCTTTCCAGCTCCAGCTCCAGGGTCTTGCCGTCCAGCGCCGCATTGAGGCGTCCCACGCCATGTTCATGGGCATCCAGGCTGCCATGCTCATGATCGTGTTCGTCGGCGGCATGGGCGACAGCCAATGGCAACATGGCAAACGGCAGGGCGAGAAGCAGACGACGCATGGCGAGTCTCCGAAAAGTAAAATGAAGAAAATGTTATGTAATCTTATAACGTAAGTGTGGAGAGTTTGACTGCCTGCTTGGCGTTGCACAAGTCCCATGGGAGCATGTCGGGAAGAAATGTGCGGGAGCAGAGCTATGTTGCGAATTCGCGGAAGCATCGGCGACTGGCCGGTGGATCTGACCCTGGAGATGGACGACGCGGACTGGGCGCGACTGGGGGCGCAGTTGCAGGTGGAAAAGTCCCCGGCCAACGTGCCGGCGGCAAAACCGCTGAATCAGGATGATGCGCTGTGGCAGATCGCCAGGGATCTGCTGCGCAAGGCCGGGCAGCTCAGCGGGCCGGACCTGCTCGATCAACTCGAAGGCCTGACCGGCAGTGCGGCGGCGGGCAAGCGCCTGCTGGTGCGTTTGCGCCATAGTCCCGAGGTGAAGGTGGTGAGCGGCGGGGATACACCGATCTATAGCTGGTTGTAGGAGCGAGCTTGCTCGCGAGAGATGCCAAAGCGCCGCGGTTACACAGCTAGCCATCGTTATCGTTGGCGTCCATCGCGAGCAAGCTCGCTCCTACAAGGGCGTGATCAGTACAGTGCCGCAAACAACTTGCGGCGGTAGGTGCTCACCAGCGGATGATCATTGCCCAGCAACTCGAACACCTGCAGCAAGGTCTTGTGCGGCAAGCCTTCGCTGTAGCTGCGGTTACGGGTGAACAGCTTGAGCAATGCATCCAGCGCGGCGTCGTATTGCTGACGGGCCAGTTGCTGGATCGCCAGTTGATAGACCGCCTCATCGTCCAGCGGGTCTTTCGCCAGTCGGGCTTTCAGGTCGGCGGCATCCGGCAAGTCCTTGGCCAAACCGAGAAACTTGATCTGTGCCTTGGCGCCGGCCAGCGCGGCCTTGTGCTCGTCACTCTTGACCGCATCCAGCACGGCTTGCGCTTCACCCAGTTCACCGCGCTCGGTCAAGCAGCGGGCGTAGAGGATCAGTGCCTTGGCGTTGGTGTTGTCTTCACCCAGGATCACTTTGAGCAGCGCTTCGGCATCGGCAAAGCGGCTGTCATCGAACAGCGCCTGGGCCTGTTCGAACGGGTCGGCGGCGGCCGGTGGCGGCATCTGCACATGGGGTTCGAGCAGGGCGCGCACAGCGGATTCCGGCTGGGCACCGGCAAAGCCGTCTACCGGCTGGCCGTCCTTGAACAGCACCACGGTCGGCAGGCTGCGAATGCCGAAGCGGGCGACGATGTCTTGTTCTAGGTCGCAATTGACCTTGGCCAACAGCAATTCACCCTGATAGCTCTCGGCAATGCTCTGCAACATTGGCATCAGGACTTTGCAGGGCGCGCACCATTCGGCCCAGAAATCCACCAGCACCGGCTTGTGGAAAGAGTTCTCGATCACCGACTGGTCGAAATCGGCAGTCGTGGCGTCGAAGATGTACGGCGTTTCCTGACTCATGGGCAATCTCGTAAAAGCGTGAATGGGGCAACTATACGGCTTGGTGGGGGCGCGCCGGAAGCGGGGTGGCCGTTAGAGATGTTTCGTCTGACAAGACGTCATCGCGAGCAAGCTCGCTCCCACAGGGATTGAAGTCGGCCACAAGACTTGTGGTTCACACTAACCACTGTAGGAGCGAGCCTGCTCGCGATGCTTTTATCTAGCGTTGTGCGTGGTAGAGGCTCACATGCCGAAACTCGTGGGGCTCGGCCAGATCCGGCAGGGTCATGGCCTCCAACATCTCTATGCGCCGGTACAACGGATGGCGAAAATCCCGTACTCGGGAATCCGCCACCAGTGCCTCTCGGCCGCGGCTGAGGAACTGGTCGAGCAGCGGCAGGTTGGCCCGGTCGTACAGTACATCCGCCACCAGGATCAGATCGAAGCGATCGGCCTCGGCGAAAAAATCAGTGGAGTAATTGAGCTGTACGTCATTGAGCTCGGCATTGGCCCGACACGCGGCAATCGCCAGCGGGTCGAGGTCGCAGGCCAGCACCTCCAGCGCGCCGGCCTTGGCCGCGGCAATCCCCGCCACCCCGGAACCGGCACCGAAATCCAGCACCCGCTTACCTTTGACCCAATGCGGGTTTGCGGCCAGATAACGGGCCACGGCCAGGCCGCTGGCCCAGCAGAAACTCCAGTACGGCGGCTCATGCAGGATGCGCCGGGTTTCTTCCGGGCTGAAGGCGCGGTCCATGTTGTCGCCGTCGATCAGCCACAGCTGCAAGTCGGTTTCCGGCAGCGGGCAGGCCACCAGTTGCGCATCACCGAGCAATTCAGCCAAGGCCCGTTGCAGGTCGAGCGGTGCACTCATGGGGCTTTGACGAATTGCAGTTGGCCCAGGGCCTGGGTGGTCGGCTGGGTAATCAACTGCGACGGCAAGTGCAGGATCAACTGCCCGGACTGACTGGCACGGCCTCGCAGTTCAACGCGGGCCCCGGTCGGGAAGGATTGCGGATTGAAGCGCAGGTGAAACGCCAGCACCTGGTTGTTGCCGATCAGGCTGGAACTGGCGAGCAATTGTTGCGGGCGGTCCTTATCGTCGATCACCAGCAGCGCCAGTTCGACTTCAGCGCCGGCTGGAACGCCTTGCAAGGTGCCGCTCAGTTCGCGTTGATGGGCGGGTAGCGGGCCGAGTTCAGCAGCCTCGCGGGCTTTCTTCTGCGCTTGCTGTGGCGCCGGGCCAGGCGTTGGCGGCTGAGGCTTGGGAGCATCGCTGCCGCAAGCCACCAGCAGGCTGAAAACACTGAGCAAAATGAGTGGACGTAACGACATTGGTGGCTCCGTAAACCTGAATTCCATGGATCAAGTGATCATCCCGTCTGTATACCGCAAAGCCTATGGCTTGTCTTGCCACGGGGATGCGCTACCATGGCCCTCCCTTTTTTTGTTGCCTGCCACCATGCACTGTCCCTTCTGCGGTGCCAACGACACCAAGGTCATCGACTCGCGTCTGGTCGCCGAGGGCGAACAGGTGCGCCGCCGGCGTGAATGCCTGGCCTGCGGCGAGCGCTTCACGACGTTCGAGACGGCTGAACTGGTGTTGCCGCGCCTGATCAAAACCGACGGCAGTCGCCAGCCGTTCGACGAAGAAAAACTCCGCGCCGGCATGCAGCGAGCGCTGGAGAAGCGCCCGGTGAGTGTCGAGCGCCTCGAGTCGTCGCTGGTGCATATCAAACACAAGCTGCGCGCCACCGGCGAACGCGAGGTCAAATCCCTCGTGGTCGGCGAACTGGTGATGGCCGAGCTGCAGAAGCTCGACGAAGTCGCCTACATCCGCTTCGCTTCGGTATATCGCCGCTTCCAGGACCTCAACGAGTTCCGCGAAGAGATCGATCGCCTGGCCCGTGAACCGGTGAAAGAATGACCACGCCCGCAGAACAAGCCATCCTCGATGCTCATTTCATGGCCCGCGCCCTGGAACTGGCGCGCAAGGGGCATTACACGACGCACCCCAATCCGCGGGTCGGTTGCGTGATTGTGCAGGGCGGGCAGATTGTCGGTGAAGGCTGGCACGAGCGCGCCGGCGAGCCCCACGCTGAAGTCCACGCCCTGCGCGCGGCCGGCGAGCAGGCTCGTGGCGCCACCGCTTATGTGACGCTTGAACCTTGCAGCCACCACGGCCGCACACCACCTTGCGCCGATGCACTGGTCAATGCCGGTGTGACCCGCGTGGTCGCAGCGATGCAGGACCCGAACCCGGAAGTCGCCGGTCGCGGTCTGCAACGCTTGGCCCAAGCCGGCATCGCCACCGAAAGCGGCGTGCTGGAAGGCGAGGCGCGCAAGCTCAATCAGGGCTTTCTGAAACGCATGGAGCACGGTTTGCCGTTCGTGCGGGTCAAGTTGGCCATGAGCCTGGACGGGCGCACGGCGATGGAAAGCGGCGAAAGCCAGTGGATCACAGGTACAGCGGCGCGCTCGGCCGTTCAGCGTCTGCGCGCGCAAGCCAGTGTGGTATTGACCGGTGCCGACACAGTGCTGGCGGACAACGCGCGGTTGACCGTGCGCGCCGATGAGCTGGGGCTGGATGCAGAGCAAACGGCCTTGGCCATGAGCCGTCCGCCGCTGCGGGTGCTGGTTGACGGTCGCCTGCGGGTACCGCTGGATGCACCGTTCTTCAAGGCTGGCCCGGCGCTGGTCGCCACCTGCGTGGCGGTGGAAGAGCAATACGCCAACGGTCCGGAATGCCTGATCGTGCCGGGCTACGATGGCCAGGTCGATCTGCGTCAGCTGCTGGTTGAACTCGCCGTCCGTGGCGTCAACGAGGTTTTGGTCGAGGCCGGCCCGCGTCTGACGGGTGCCTTTGCCCAACTCGGTCTGGTGGATGAGTTCCACATCTTCATTGCCGGCAAGTTTTTGGGTTCCTCGGCGCGGCCGCTGCTGGACTGGCCGCTCGCGCAAATGAAGGATGCGCCCGAGCTTAAAATCATCGAAATTCGTGCGATCGGCGATGACTGGCGAGTCATCGCCATTCCTTTGCCAGCAGCAGGCGTATAATTTCCGGCCATCGCGCAAGCGCGGGCTTTGTTCTCGAGGAGAACCTCATGTTTACCGGCATCATCGAATCCATCGGCAGTATTCGTGCATTGACCCCAAAGGGCGGTGATGTGCGGGTTCATGTCGAAACCGGCAAGCTCGACCTGAGCGACGTCAAACTGGGCGACAGCATCGCGGTCAACGGCGTGTGCCTGACCGCCGTCGAGTTGCCGGGCAATGGCTTTGCGGCGGACGTCAGTCGCGAAACCCTTGACTGCACCGCCATGAATGACCTGAAAAGCGGCAGCCCGGTCAATCTGGAAAAAGCCCTGACCCCGACCACTCGCCTCGGCGGGCACCTGGTCAGCGGTCACGTCGACGGCGTGGGCGAAGTGGTTGCCCGTACCGAAAACGCGCGTGCCGTGGAGTTCCGCATCCGTGCGCCGAAGGACCTGGCCAGGTACATCGCCCATAAAGGCTCGATCACCGTCGACGGCACCAGCCTGACCGTGAACTCAGTCGATGGCGCCGAGTTCCTGCTGACCATCATTCCCCACACCCTGAGCGAAACCATCATGGCGTCGTATCAGCCAGGTCGCCGGGTGAATCTTGAGGTCGATTTGCTGGCCCGTTACCTGGAGCGTTTGCTGCTGGGCGACAAGGCCGCAGAGCCAGCCTCCAGTAACATCACCGAAAGCTTTCTGGCCGCCAACGGCTACCTCAAATCCTGACTCAAGGGGGTGCCTTGTGGCGCTCAATAGCATCGAAGAACTGGTTGAAGACATCCGCCAAGGCAAGATGGTCATCCTCATGGATGACGAAGATCGCGAGAACGAAGGCGACCTGATCATGGCCGCCGAATGCTGCAAGCCCGAGCACATCAACTTTATGGCCAAGCATGCCCGGGGCCTGATCTGCATGCCGATGAGCCGCGAGCGCTGCGAACTGCTCAAGCTGCCGTTGATGGCGCCGCGCAACGGTTCCGGTTTCGGCACCAAGTTCACCGTATCGATCGAAGCGGCCACCGGCGTGACCACCGGCATTTCCGCCGCCGACCGTGCGCGCACCGTGCAGGCTGCCGCCGCCCGTGATGCCAAGGCTGAAGATATCGTCAGCCCCGGCCACATCTTCCCGCTGATGGCCCAGGCCGGCGGTACCCTGGCCCGTGCCGGCCACACCGAAGCGGCGTGCGACCTGGCGCGCATGGCCGGTTTCGAGCCGAGCGGCGTGATCTGCGAAGTGATGAACGACGACGGCACCATGTCCCGTCGCGCCGAACTGGAAGCTTTTGCCGCCGAACACGACATCAAGATCGGCACCATTGCCGACCTGATTCACTACCGGATGATCCACGAACGTACCGTTCAGCGGATTGCCGAGCAGCCGCTGGACAGCGAACTGGGCCAATTCAACCTGGTGACCTATCGTGATTCCGTGGAAGGCGACGTGCACATGGCGCTGACCCTGGGCAACGTGTGTGCCGAAGAACCGACCCTGGTTCGCGTGCACAACATGGACCCGCTGCGCGACCTGCTGATGGTCAAGCAACCGGGCCGCTGGAGCCTGCGCGCCGCCATGGCCAAGGTTGCCGAGGCCGGCAGCGGCGTGGTGCTGTTGCTCGGTCACCCGCTCGATGGCGATGTGTTGCTGGCGCACATCCGCGAAACCGCCGATCACGCCGCGGTGAAAAAACCGACCACCTACAGCACTGTCGGTGCCGGTTCGCAGATCCTGCGTGACCTGGGCGTACGCAAAATGCGCCTGATGTCGGCACCCATGAAATTTAATGCGATATCCGGTTTCGATCTGGAAGTTGTAGAATACGTGCCCTCCGAATAATGACCGGTTGTTTCCGGCCTTGAATTCGCGGTTCAAATATCACCGAGGGATGCGTACGAGACGCGTCCCGGCTCTTTAAGAGATCTATCGAATGACCCTGAAGACCATCGAAGGTACCTTCATCGCCCCTAAAGGCCGCTACGCTCTGGTAGTGGGCCGTTTCAACAGCTTCGTCGTTGAAAGCCTGGTCAGCGGTGCAGTTGATGCCCTGGTTCGCCACGGCGTGAGCGAAAGCGACATCACCATCATCCGCGCGCCTGGCGCCTTCGAAATTCCGCTGGTTGCGCAGAAAGTCGCCCAGAAAGGCGAATTCGCGGCAATCATCGCCCTGGGCGCGGTCATTCGTGGCGGCACTCCGCACTTCGAATACGTGGCTGGCGAATGCACCAAGGGCCTGGCCCAGGTGTCCATGGAGTTTGGCGTTCCGGTCGCTTTCGGCGTCCTGACCGTTGATTCCATCGAACAAGCCATTGAACGTTCCGGCACCAAGGCCGGTAACAAAGGTGCTGAAGCTGCCCTGTCCGCTCTGGAAATGGTCAGCCTGCTGGCGCAGTTGGAGGCCAAGTGATTAGCGACGAAAGCGATCGTTTCAACCCGCGCGATCCAAAGCCTGCGGATGCCGGCAAGCCATCGAAAAGCGTCAAGCGTCGCGAAGCCCGTCAGCTCGCGACCCAGGCGCTGTACCAATGGCACATGGCCAAGCAATCGCTGAACGAGATCGAAGCGCAGTTCCGGGTCGATAACGATTTCAGCGATGTCGACGGCGCGTACTTCCGAGAAATCCTGCACGGGGTTCCGCAGTTCAAGACCGAAATCGACACCGCGCTCACGCCATGCCTGGATTTGACCATCGAAGAGCTGGACCCGGTTGAACTGGCGGTTCTGCGCCTGTCCACCTGGGAACTGCTCAAGCGCGTCGACGTGCCGTACCGCGTTGTGATCAACGAGGGTATCGAACTGGCCAAGGTCTTCGGTTCCACCGACGGCCACAAGTTCGTCAACGGTGTGCTCGACAAGCTGGCCCCGCGTCTGCGTGAAGCTGAAGTGAAGGCGTTCAAGCGCTGATTGGCGCTTGGAATGTCGACACGAAGTCATGGGCGAGTTTGAGCTGATCCGCAATTTCTTCGCCGCCGCGCCTTGTGCGCAGGGCGGCGAAGGCGTTGCCCTCGGGATTGGCGATGACTGCGCCTTGCTGGCTGTTCCTCCCGGGGAGCAGTTGGCAATTTCTACCGATACGTTGGTGGCCGGCGTGCACTTCGCCGATCCCTGCGATCCGTTTCTGCTCGGTCAGCGCTCGTTGGCCGTGGCCGTCAGCGACCTGGCTGCCATGGGCGCCACCCCCGTTGCCTTTACCCTTGCCCTGACCTTGCCGACGGTGACTGCCGATTGGCTGCAGGACTATGCCCGTGGTTTGAATGCCATGGCGCAAAGCTGCGGTGTGGCGTTGGTCGGGGGCGATACCACCCGTGGGCCGCTAAGCATGACCATGACTGTGTTCGGTCGCGTACCCGGTGGCCAGGCGTTGACCCGCAGCGGTGCACAACCGGGCGACCTGCTGTGTGTCGGCGGTGACCTGGGCAATGCCGCCGGTGCCCTGCCATTGGTGCTCGGTCAGCGCACGGCCCCAGCGAGCATCGCCGAGCCGTTGCTGGCGCATTACTGGTCGCCGCAACCGCAGCTCGGCTTGGGTCAGGCGCTGCGGGGCAGGGCCACTTCGGCGATGGATATCTCTGACGGACTGCTCGCTGATTGCGGGCATATCGCGCTGGCTTCGAAGGTCGGTGTCGAAGTCGAGCGGGATCGTTTGCCGCTGTCGCGGAGCCTGGTCGACTTTCTCGGTCAATCGGACGCACAGGTTGCGGCCCTGAGCGGCGGCGACGATTACGTCCTGGCCTTCACGTTACCGTCCGTCGAGTTGCCGCTGTTGCTGGCCGATGGCTGGCCGATCCATGTAATCGGGCAGGTGGTGACGGGGCAGGGCGTGAGGCTGCTGGACGCCGATGGCAAAGACATCACCCCGCAAACCCGGGGTTATCAACATTTTCGGGAGTCACCGTGACAGATCATCCCAAACAGGTCCCGGCGGAATTCGTACCGCCGTCGGTCTGGCGCAATCCATGGCATTTCCTGGCGTTCGGCTTCGGCTCGGGCACCTTGCCAAAGGCGCCCGGCACTTGGGGGTCGTTGGTTGCGCTGCCCTTTATTCCGTTGTGGCAAATGCTGCCCGACTGGGGTTACTGGCTGATGCTGGGCATCACCATGCTGTTCGGCTTCTGGCTGTGCGGCAAAGTGGCCGACGATTTGCGGGTACACGACCATGAAGGCATCGTCTGGGACGAAATGGTCGGGATGTGGATCACCCTGTGGCTGGTGCCGGAAGGCTGGCAGTGGCTGCTGGCGGGTTTCTTGATGTTCCGTTTCTTCGACATTCTCAAGCCATGGCCGATCCGCTGGATTGACCGGCACGTACATGGCGGTGTCGGCATCATGCTCGATGATGTCCTGGCCGGGGTGTTCGCCTGGTTGGCGATGCAGGGACTGGTGTGGTTTTTCGCCTGACCGGGAGGGACGCCGACGTCACCCTGTGGGATAGTGTCTTGCGGGCGAATATCAAACATTTTGATAGTTATCGCCGATAATTCAGCCTAAGCGTCCTCCGGAACCTGCTGTTACAATGCCGGCTCTGCGAATCTTCAGACTTTTAGATCAGGAGCACACCGGTGCCTGTCGTTTTTGTCGCCGCTTCCAAGCTGCCAACGCCTTTTGCGCAATTCACCATGCATGGCTTTCTCGATGAAGCCACCGGCCGCGAGCACGTTGTGCTGAGCCTGGGTGAGATTGCCGACGGTGCCCCGGTACTCGGCCGGCTGCACTCCGAATGCCTGACGGGCGATGCCTTGTTCAGTCAGCGTTGCGACTGTGGCTCGCAACTGGAGGCCGCCTTGCAGGCCATCGCCCGCGAAGGTCGTGGCGTCTTGCTCTACCTGCGCCAGGAAGGCCGGGGCATTGGCCTGCTGAACAAGATCCGAGCCTATGAGCTGCAGGACGGTGGCGCCGATACCGTCGAAGCCAACGAACGCCTGGGTTTTGCCGCCGACCAGCGTGACTACGCCATGTGCCTGCCAATGCTGGAGCACCTGGGCGTGAAGTCCCTGCGCCTGATGACCAACAACCCGCGCAAGGTCAAGGCCTTGACCGACATGGGTATCGTGGTCGCCGAGCGCGTGCCGCTGCACACCGGCCACAACCCGCATAACCGACTCTACCTGGCGACCAAGGCCAGCAAGCTCGACCACATGATGGGCAATGAGCATCAGGGCGAGGTAGACCGGGCGTGACCCGCGGTCAGGTGCGGCGGCGACTGTCCTTCAACTGGTGGCAATATCTGGCACTGGCCTTGTTGCCATTGTTTGTGATCAACGCGCTGTTCGGCCAGAGCGAAGCCATTCTGCCGGTGCTGGCGATGCCGTTGTTCATCGCCGGAGTCGCCTCGATGTTTGTCAGCCTGAAGTTTTTCGGCGCCTACAAACACGCGCTGATCGCTACCCAGAAAGCCCTCGATACTCCTGAAGAACCTGGCGCCTGGATCAGTCTGGCAGCCAAGCGGCGCACGGCATTCCTGGCCGCCGGGCTGCCGGCCTGGATCGCTGCCCTGGCGGTGTTCGTCGGCCTCGAAGCCGTGCCGCTGATGCTGCTGGCACTGTCGACCGCGGTGCTGTTCTACCTCTACCGTATTCCACGTCAACTCGGTTGATGCGCGCGCTCTGGCTGGCGGTGTTGCTGCCGGTCGCCAGTGGCTCGGCCGTCGCGGTCGAACGGGTTGTCAGCCTCGCCCCGTCGCTCTCTGAAATCGTCGTTGAACTGGGTTCCGCCGACCTCCTGGTCGGTGTGCTGGACGCCGGTGAACGGCCTGCCGAACTCAAGGGCCTGCCCTCCGTTGGCCGCTATGGCCAGCTGGACATGGAGCGGTTGCTCAGCCTGAATCCCGATCTGTTGCTGCTATGGCCCGGTAGTGTTGGCCCGGCCCAGCGTGACCAGCTCAAGCGCCTGAATATTCCCACCTACGTCGCCGAACCCCACAGCCTGAACCAGCTCGCCGCACAGATCGAGACCATTGCCGCCCAGCTCGGTCGGCCTGAACGCGGAGTTTCATTGGCCGGCGATTTACGCCGGCGGCTGGATGAATTGCGCCTGCGCTATCGCCGGGACAAGCCGTTACGAGTGTTTTATCAGGTCTGGGATCGGCCGCTGTATACGGTCGGCGGCGAGCAGATTATCAGCGATGCGCTGGAAGTCTGTGGTGCGAAAAACGTGTTTGCCGACCTGAAACTGCCGGCACCACAAGTCAGCGTGGAAGCCGTGTTGCAGCGTAATCCCGAGGTGATTCTGGCCAGCGATCAGGCGCAGCTTGATGCGTGGAGAGCCTGGCCGCAGGTGGCGGCGGTGGAGCAGGGCCAATTGCGTTTGGTGACAGATAAAGGCCTGGAGCGACCGAGCGGGCAGATGATTGAGGCAACTGCAAAGCTTTGCCAATTGATTGCGCCAGACCGCTGAGACCGAGGTGCCTTCATCGCGAGCAAGCTCGCTCCCACAATGGATCTATGTTGTTTACAAAATGTAGGCCGCCGCGATCAACTGTGGGAGCGAGCCTGCTCGCGATGAGGCCCTTCCAGGCACTGCAAACCTCAGATCAGATCTCCGGCGTCCACGTCACCCCGAACATCCACGCCCGACCTTCCTCGCGATATCCGTACTGACTACCTTGAAAGCTGTACAGCGCCCGGCTGTAACCCTTGTCCAGCAGGTTATCGATCTTCAGTTCCAGCTGGATTTCACGATTGAGCTCCCAGCTGCTGCGTAATCCCAACAGGGCATAACCACCCAACGGCTGTTGATTTTTCAAGTCGTCATAGCTGCTGCTCACCGCTTGCCAACTGGCGCCGAGCCCCAGGCGATCGAACTGTCGGTCCAGATCCCAGCTCAAAGTGCGCCGCGCACGACGGGCCAGGGTGTGGCCCGTGTCACGGTCTCGCGGGTCGATGATCGCCACGCCAAGGTTGCTCTGCCAGCCGAACAGTTCCTGTTTCAGTGCGGCTTCGAAGCCGTTGATTCGGGCCGAGGCAACGTTCTCGGGGCGCGAGTTGCTGCCGAAGATGATCGCGTCTTCGAGGTCGGTGCGATACAACGACGTCTCCAGGCGACTGTTCTCGGTCAGTTGACTGCGCCATTGCAGCTCATAGCTTTTCGAGGTTTCAGGCTTCAGGTCCGGGTTGCTGAAGTCGGGGTAGTACAGGTCGTTGAACGTCGGCGCGCGGAAGCCTTCGCTGTAGGTCAGCAGCACTTCGTTGTCCGGGTTCAGCGGCAGGGTAAAGGTACCGCTCCAGGTGTTCTGACTGCCGAACTGTTGGTTATCGTCGTGACGCAGACCCAACTCCGTGGAGAAGCTGTCGGCCTGATAGCGGTGCTGGACGTACGCCGCTCGGTTCCAGCGACTGTCCTCATCGAACGCGGTACTGCTGTTGATGCGGTCTTCATACCAGTCACCGCCGAGCAGCAAACTGTTGCGCTCGTTGAGCGTCAGGTCGTTCTGCCAGTTCACCGAATCGCGATAGGTGTTGAACACGTTGCGCTCATCGCTGAGCTTGTCCAGGGTCTTCTCGCGGTTTTCGCTGTGGCCGAACTCGATGCGGGTTTTCCACAGATCATTGACGCGCGCGTCGATGTAACTGCTGACACCGCTCACATCGAATTCGTTGTAGGGCTGCTGTTGAACTGACTCGAACGTATTCATGTCGAAGCGCCCGAACGGGTTGTCAAACTCGCTCTTGCCGCGGTTATCCAGCACGTTGGCGCCGACCTCGATGTCTTCCGTCAGGGCGTGACTCATACTCAGGCTGAACGACTTGTTGCGGTATTCGTCATGGTCGCCGTCGCTAGGATACGACTCGTGGGTACGATTGATCCCGGCGGTTTCGTCGAGGCTGGCGCCAAGGTTGAAGCGGGTTCGCTCATCACCACCGGACAGGCCAAGGCTGCGCTCCCAGGTCTGGTTGCTGCCAAACCCCATGTGCAAGCGCGGTTGCAGGCCCTGTTTGCCACTACGACGGGTGAAGATCTGGATCACCCCGCCAATCGCATCGCTGCCATAAATCACCGAGCGGGAGCCGCGCAGCACTTCCACGCGCTCGACCTGCTCGATATTGATGTGTTGCAGGTTGCTGTCGCCGGAGGTTGAACTGCCGATGCGTTGGCCGTCCACCAGCACCAGGCTCTGGGCTGACTGGGTGCCACGGATGTAGACCCCCGGAATGCTTCCGCGCCCGCCGGCCTGCGAGACTTGCACACCCGGCACCCGCCGCAGCAGATCAGTGACGCTATCGGGTTGCAGGCGATCTATGTCGTCGCGGGTGAATACGGTGTTGGCGGCGCTGCTGTCGTTGCGCGCTTCGATCTGGCGGTTGGCGCTGATCAACACGTCGGGCAGCTTCAAGGCCTGGTCGCGTTCGAAGGTGTCGGCATAGGCGTTGGCGGTGGGCAGCAGAAACAGAGGCAGGGCGAGGCGGGAGAACTTCATTGGTATTCCGTTGGTATTTCGTGACGCACACAAATCAAATGTGGGAGCGAGCCTGCTCGCGATGACGGTGTATCAGTCAACATTTGAGTCGACTGACAGTCCGCTATCGCGAGCAGGCTCGCTCCCACAGGGTGTTGCATGTATCCAGGGATTTAGATGTTGAGCAGTTGCAGGCGCTCGCGGATCGAAGCCTCGATCCCGGCCTCATCCAGCCCACACTCAGCCAGCATTTGCGCAGGTTTGGCGTGTTCGACGTAAATGTCCGGCAAGCCCAGGTGCAGCATCGACTTGAGGATGTTCTCGCGAGCGAGGAATTCGCTGACCGCGCCACCGGCGCCGCCCATGATCGCGTTCTCTTCGACGGTCACCAGCAGCTCGTGGCTGCCGGCGATTTCGCGAACCAGCGCTTCATCCAGCGGTTTGACGAAACGCATGTCGACCACGGTCGCGTCCAGTGTCTGGGCGACTTTCAGGGCTTCGGCCAGTTGCACGCCGAACACCAGCAGGGCGACTTTGCTGCCCTGGCGGCGAATCACACCCTTGCCGATCTCGATCGGTTCGAGGTCTTTCTCGATGGTCGCGTTCGGGCCGTTACCGCGTGGGTAACGCACCGCCGCCGGGCCTTCGTACAGGTGGCCGGTGGTGAGCATCTTGCGCAGCTCGTTTTCATCGCTCGGGGTCATCACCAGCATGCCGGGAATGCAGCGCAGGAACGACAGATCGAAGCTGCCGGCGTGCGTCGGGCCGTCTTCGCCCACCAGGCCTGCGCGGTCGATAGCGAACAGTACATCGAGATTCTGCACCGCGACGTCATGCACCAACTGGTCGTAGCCGCGCTGCAGGAAGGTCGAATAGATGGCCACCACCGGTTTGGCGCCTTCGCAGGCCATGCCGGCCGCGAGGGTGACGGCGTGCTGCTCGGCAATGGCGACGTCGAAGTAGCGCAGCGGGAAGCGTTCGCTGAACGCGACCAGGTCCGAGCCTTCCTTCATCGCCGGGGTAATTCCGACCAGACGCGGATCGGCAGCCGCCATGTCGCACAGCCATTCGCCGAAGACACCGGAGTACTTCGGCCCGCTGGCCTTCTTCGGCGCGGCGGCCGGGGCGTCCAGCGGTTCGAGTTTGGTGATGGCGTGGTAACCGATCGGGTCGACTTCCGCCGGGGCGAAGCCTTTGCCTTTCTTGGTGACGACGTGCAGGAACTGCGGGCCTTTCAGATCGCGCATGTTGCGCAGGGTGGCGATCAGGGTCGGCAGGTCGTGGCCATCGATCGGGCCGATGTAGTTCCAGCCCAGTTCTTCGAACAGCGTGCCGGGAACCAGCATGCCTTTGGCATACTCTTCGGTCCGGCGAGCGATTTCCCAGGCCCCGGGCAGGCGCGACAGCACTTTCTTGCTGCCTTCGCGCATGCTCGCATAGGTGCGGCTGGAAAGGATCTTCGCCAGATAGTTCGACAAGCCACCGACGTTGCGCGAGATCGACATGTCGTTGTCGTTGAGGATCACCAGCATGTTGGCGTCCACTTCCGGCGCATGGTTCAACGCCTCGAATGCCATGCCCGCGGTCAACGCGCCGTCGCCGATCACCGCGATCGCCTTGCGCTCGCTGTTTTGCAGGCGGGCGGCAATCGCCATGCCCAGCGCGGCACTGATCGAGGTACTCGAGTGGCCGACGCCAAAGGTGTCGTACTCACTCTCGGAGCGGCGCGGGAACGCAGCGACGCCGTCCTTCTGGCGCAGGGTGCCCATGCGCTCGCGACGACCGGTGAGGATCTTGTGTGGATAAGCCTGATGACCCACGTCCCACACCAGCCGGTCGTCCGGGGTGTCGAAGACGTAATGCAGCGCGATGGTCAGCTCGATCACGCCCAGGCCGGCACCGAAATGCCCACCGGTCTGGCCGACCGTGTAGAGCAATTCCAGGCGCAACTCATCGGCCAGGGTTTCCAGCTCGGCTTCGCCTAACCGGCGCAGGCCGTCCGGCGTGTTCGCGCGGTCGAGCAGGGGCGTGGTCGGGCGCTTGCGGGGAATCTCATGAAACGTCGTGGGCATCAGGCGAATCGTTATAGGTATAAAAGATGCGGCAGTTTACCTGATGCATCGCCCCCTGCCCACGCGTTGGTCTTTTTTGGCGCAATCGCCGTCAGCTGCGGCGATCGACGATATACCGGGCCAGATCACGCAACGGCTCGGCCGCCGCGTCAAACGGTCGCAGTGCGTGCAGGGCCTGGTCGCGCAGCTCCAGAGCATAGGCCTTGGCGGCGTCGAGGCCGAGCAGGGCCGGGTAGGTCGGTTTGTCCCGGGCAATGTCGGCGCCCTGGCGTTTGCCGAGGGTTTCCGTATCGCTTTCGACGTCGAGAATGTCGTCCTGCACCTGGAATGCCAGGCCGATGGCCTGTGCATAAGTCTGCAGGGACTTGAGTTCGTCTTTCTCGGCACGGCCGCTGGCCAGGGCGCCGAGCTTGACGCTGACCTCGATCAACGCGCCGGTCTTGTGCCGGTGCATGTATTCGAGGGCTTTCTGATCGAGTTTCAGACCGACCGAGCCGAGGTCGATGGCCTGACCGCCGACCATGCCCGCCGGGCCTGCGGCCAGTGCCAGGGCGCTGACCATTTGCAGGTGGATCCCTGCGTCCAAAGTGCTCAGGCGCGGGTCGAGCAGGGCGCTGAAGGCCAGACTCTGCAAGCCGTCGCCGGCGAGGATCGCGCAGGCTTCATCGAATTTCTTGTGGGTGGTGGGCTGGCCGCGACGCAGATCGTCATCGTCCATCGCCGGCAAATCGTCATGCACCAGCGAATAGGCGTGGATCAACTCCACGGCACAGGCTGCGCCGTTGGCTTGCTCGGGCTTGCCGCCCAACGCTTCGCACGCGGCGTAGGCCAACAGTGGACGCACGCGTTTGCCGCCATTCATCACGCTGTAGCGCATGGCTTCGTACAGTCGCGCCAGCTCGGGGCTTGGTGCAGTGAACAGGGTTTCCAGGGCCGCATTGACGCGGGCCTGGCTGGTTGCCGAGTACGCTGCAATCATTCTGGCTGATCTGCGTCGAAGGGTTCCTCGGCCAACTCGCCATCACGCTCGAGCAGCACCTGAACCTTTTGCTCGGCCTGGGCCAGCGCCGCCTGGCAATCGCGGGTCAGACCTATGCCTTGCTCGAAAGCAGCCAGCGAGTCCTCCAGCGACAATTCGCCATTCTCCAGACGCTCTACCAGCGTTTGCAGGTCAGCGAGGGACTGTTCGAAATCCAGTGCAGCTTTTTTGCGGGCCATGGCGGCGATTTCCGGTTGACGTTAAACCGGCGCGACACTAGCAGATAGGGGGGGCATGGGCAAATGAGCGGGTGTGGAAGAACTCTCGGATGCGACCCGGGCTAGCTCAGTAAGCGAAGCAAAATATGGCGAAAGGGTGCTTCTTTCAGGAAGTCATTCACGATCAGAGGTTTTTCCTTCACCAGGCTGATTAATACCTTGATCCACTTTTCGCGTTCACGGACGAGCGCGGGGTTTTGTAGGCCGAGCATATCTCTGGTTTGGCGAACTACATGTTTTTCTCCTCTGGAAAGCATGGGCATGGCTTCCAGTGATCCATCCAGCGACAGTGAGAATCGCTCATTGCAACCCGGAGCGGGTTCAATTGGCAGGAGTCGGTCACCCTTTCTCTGCCCGCAACCTTTTGATCGGATGCATCCATGTGCATAGTTTGTGTAGGAGAAAGTCAGTTGAGGATGGGCTTCTGCCCCACCTTTGGGTTTGATATGGTCAATCTGTCCTGCATTAGCCTCAAGTGGTGTTTCACAATAAGCGCACAACCCCCCTTGATCATGATGGAGACTTGTCTTGACGAGTTTTTTTACGGGACGGAAGGTTTCGCTATCAAAGTCATTCGGCCCCGCGTGTGGATGGGCTGCGACGAAATCCAAAAGTGCTTGTGGCGTTACCGGGTTATGAACCAGTTCAATCATTACGCGTCTTCCTAACCTGCGCTGCGAGAAATGTCCAAAGCGTCATGTCGGCTTCTGAAATTTCATAGCCTGCATCGTCCATTTCTTTTTTCAGTTTTTGCGCTTGGAGGCTAGTACCCGACCCGTCCCGGACTAATTGTTCATAGGCGTGAGCTGTTTCGACTATATCCATAGGGGGGCGGGTGCTCACATTCATTACCCCTGCCAGCGCGTCTCCTGACTCTTGTGCCAAAGGGCTTATCGCTGGTTGTTCAGAAATCCAGCCCTGCTCATCTTTGTGAATCACGCGGATCTGCTCACGATTCACAGTGGTTAACACTTGTGGACTATGTGTACTGACGATGAATTGGATCTTGGGAAATGCTTTGCGCAATGCGGCTAATACTTGTTGCTGCCAGGCGGGATGCAAGTGCAGATCCACTTCGTCTATCAGAACTATTCCTTTTGTTCGCAATGAGGCTAGCTCCTGGAACTGGCCATTCAAACGCGCACAACGAAATGCCATGTCGGCAGTGAGCGAAATCATTGCTCGAACACCATCGCTCAGCAGGCTAATGGGGAGCAGCCCATGATCAGGATGTGACATCGCAAGCTCTTCATAACTCAGGCTGTAATGGAAGTTACTCCAGCCTTCATCCTCCAGCACCAGATTTACGGCGTTTTGAATTCCGGCGATTCTAGGTTTGAGATCTGATTGCTCATAACCCGGCATCTCTTGTTGCTGGAGCAGAGCCATAGTCGCTTTTCTCATCCATTGCTGCATTTGCACAAAATTGGATGCGGAGGATAAGCAGTCTTCATACCCCATGGTGCGGCTGGCGCTCACAACAGCTTTTCGCGAGCTGTTGTTGTGGGTGATCCAGAGTCGCCCAGCAGGGTAATAGCTGACTAGCGGCAAGGCTGTTTCTACCTGGGAGCGAAGTGCCTCTTGAAGCGCCTTGCCCCAATCAGCCAATGGCGCCGCTTCTTTGATTGTGGTGCGACTTTTTGGGCCATGTAATGCCCGTTGCCATTTGATGTCCGGGACATCCAGAGCGGCATCGATGATGACAGGAAATTTTTGTTCATTTTCAAAGCTGCTGCCCAATCGAACGTATCGAGCGTCGGTGCGCTCAATATGCTTGGATTTCCCCATGTCGAATGCGCCTACAAAGGGGCCGAGAGCGGTGGCAATAGCTTCCAGAATTGTGGTTTTTCCTTGCCCGTTACGTGCGGCAATTACCGTCAGTTCAGGATGGAAGTCGACTTCAATGTCTTCAAATCGACGGAAATCCTTGAGTTTCAGTTTGCGCAGTATCACAGGCTTACCTCTGTATTTGCCGTCCTTGCCGACGGTTTTTCTGGCCGTAGTTGACCATGAGATGACATTGATCTCCAGTCAAAATCTTTGTTGAGCTGAGTGATTGCTGGCCATTAAGTCAATTATGAATCATCAATTTGATAACGAGTACTGCGCCCGCCACCGGGCAAGCGTTTCAGGTAGCCCTTCATCATTAACTCAGCCAGATGACGGGTCGCGGTCGCTTTGGATACTTTCGCCGCAGCTTGGTAATGCGCGGCACTGATCCCATTCTCAAATCCACTCTCCCCACCATCAAGTAAACGATTCAATACCTTGGTTTGTTCGACTGACAAGCCGGACTCCCGGTGCGCCTGCCAGAAGCGCGCTTTGCCCAGCACGGATTCGATCCGTGCCATGGCCTGTTGCAGGCTGCGCAATAGAGTTTGCAGGAACCATTCAAGCCAAACCGTAATGTCCGTGTTGGATTTCTGGCAGGTTTCCAACACCCGGTAATAACCAGATCGATCCTCAAGAATACTCGCCGACATGGCATAAAAACGGATCGCCTGAGCCTCGCCTTGAGCCAATGCCAGGTCGGTGATCGTCCTGGTCAGGCGACCGTTGCCATCGTCAAACGGGTGGAGCGTGACAAACCAGAAGTGTGCGATGCCAGCTCGTAGCAAAGGATCAAGCTCGGACTGATTCCGGCTGACTTCAAACCATTCGAGGAAGGTATCGAGTTGGCGCTCAAGGCCCAGGCGAGGTGGTGCTTCGAAGTGCACGGTCGGTTTGTCGAGACGACCGGAAACCACTTGCATTGGATCATCGCCACGCAAAGCACCTACACGAATGCTTTGCGCGGCCAAGCCGATTTCCTGTGCCGGAAACAGCCATTCATGCCAATTCAACAATCGTTCAAGTGTCAGCGGCTCGGCGAAGTGCTGGGTCGCATCGAGCATTAATTGCGCGAGCCCTTCACTGCGCTTGCTGACGTAGTCGCCATCATTGAGCTCCAACCCCAATCGCCGCGCCAATGAAGAACGAACTGAGCCGACATTCAGCTGTTCGCCTTCAATCGCCGACGAGGTGACGATGTTCTGCAGCAATGCATCCAGTTCACTTCGTGCACTTAGTGAGCTGCCCACGGAACTGGCCATGCCCATCAATCGCCCTTGCGCTTGAACGCATTCGCGCAGTAACGGCGTCAAGCGTTCGACATGCCAGCTGAAGTTCGGCCAATCAGGCTGTTGCCAGATCCAGTGAGGTGCCATGAATTCGCTGCTCTTGGATTGAGTGAGCCGATTAGAAAACATATTCGGCTCATTTAGTGAGCCGAATATGACGCCTATTCGGCTCATCGTCCAGCCACTACGGTGAATCCCACCGCATTTTCACATGCAGCCGATTGTTAAAAAACATCCCAATCGCTAATCTTCGCCCCCATCTACGATCCGATTCTCACGGGTCTTTCAGACGAAACGCAGTACTCATATCTGTAACGCGCCCAGGATCAGGCGCAAGGTTTCGTCGTGCATGGCAGGAGGCGTCGCATGCGCTCATTTCTTTTGCTGCTGATAGGGCTGGTTTTCGCGCCCGTGATTCTGGCCGCGCCGAATGCCGAGTTATCGGAACCGGTGGGCGGCTGGCGTTACAACGGTCTGCTGGACCGTAGCGAAAACCCGCAAGTCGCCTATCCCACGCCGCCGATTGACCGGGGTGTGCAGCGCAATCGCACGATGATCGAAGGCCAACTGAAGGCCCTCGGCACCCAGCGCGGGCCGCACACCTTGGCGGTCAACGGCAATCCATTGAATCTCTATACCGACGAGCAAGGGCGTTTTGCCCGGCCCTATGCGTTTGGTGCCGGCTCCAACAGCGTCGAAGTGCGCAGCGCCGAAGGCCAGTCCCTCAAGCGTGTTCAATTCTATGAAGCCAACGACTTGCGCACTCCGGCGCGGATTCGCGTGGTGCTGGGTTGGGATGATCCGAAGGCCGAACTCGACCTGCATATTGTCACGCCCGATGGCCAGCATGCTTTCTGGGCACACCCGGCCTTGACCAATGGCGGTGGCCTCGACCCTGACGGCGTCGATGGCCCGGGTCCGGAAATGTTCACCATGACCGCGCCGCTGCGTGGCACTTATCTGGTTTACGTGAACTATTGGGGCAACTTCGGCAGCGGCGGCTATAACTTCGATGAGTCCGGCAACCAGAACGAGGTGATTACTTCGCAGATCAACCTGGTGCTCAACGAAAACACCGTCGATGAAAAACGCGAGACGTTCATCGTGCCTCTGCGCGCAATCGGCGACCTGCTGCTGGTCAAGACTTTCAACTACTAAGCATCCCCGCTCCACGGATGAACATCGGGTTTTGTGAACATGAGTGATAGCACTGTTACTCCGGCCGCTGGCGCACCAGCGGCCAAATCTCCCCTGCATTGGCCGACGCTGCTGATCGGGATTTGCCTGGTCGTTGGCGTGGCTGGCGGATTGGGGTGGTTCATGCACAAGCCCAGGGCCCCGGCGCCTGTGCTGGCCAGTGACAAACTGGGCATGAGCCGCTCGGATGGCCTGCTGGAAACCCATTCCCTGAGCCAGTTGCCCAAGGACTTGCTGGCGGTGCCGTTCCTCAAGGAAACCCTGACCGAAGATTTCGTCTTCTATTACGAAACCCACGCCGATCGCCTGGGGTTGATCGGCAGCTTGCGGCGGATCATCTACGAACATGACCTGAAACTGCAGGACAGCTTGATCGAGCAGTTGTTCGATCAACCGGCCGACGTAGCGTTGTGGCGCGGGGCGGATGGGCGGCTCAAGGATTTCCTGCTGGTAATGGATCGCGGCGGGCTGGCGAAGGTGCTGGAACCGCTGGCCAAAGTGGCGCTGGACGACTCACAGCTGAGCAAGGTCGCTGACGTGAAGGTCGGCACCGACGACGTGGCGCTCTATCAACTCAGTTACAACGCGAGCAAGGCGCTGCTGTTCGCGTCCCGTGGCGACAAACTGGTGGTGCTGTCCAATCCGGCGAAACTCTACGATCCGCAAAGTGGCGCAACGGAAGAGTCGGGCAGCGTGTCGACCACAGCCATTGCCGCGCTGCTCAACGGCGACAAACTGTTTCCCGAAGCCTTCGGCCTGCCGCCTCGTGCGCCAGAGGTGAAACAACGCCTGTCGGTGAATGCCAGCGTGCTGGCCATGGGTTACCAGCGTTTCATCCCGAACTTCGCCGGCCTGCGCTTCGAGATGGACGACAAGGGCTGGCACAGCTTCCTGGCCATGGATGAACTGGAGAATCAGTCGGATTTCGATTTCAAGCCGATCTGGCAAGCCATGCCCATGGGCGCCAGCGCTTGCGTGGCGTTGCCGCTGGCTGCCGAACAGCAGACACCGCTGCTGGTGAAACTCGGTGCCGAAGATAGCGTGGCACAAGCGTTGACCGAACACATGGCCGGCGCGGCGGGGCTCTGCTGGTACGCTGATTCGCGTCTGTACACGCCGTTGCTGGTGGCCGGTCTGAACGACGAGGATGGCGGCACGCTCGATGACGATCTGGGCAAGCTGTTCGGCTCGATGGTCGGCGCTTATGAAAGCAATGTCGCCGAGCACGCATTCCCGGTGGTGGAGAAACAGGAAGGGCAGAGCCATCAGTGGCAGCGGCAAGTCAGTTCCAGTTTCGGCCCGTACAAAGCCAAGGACGCCGAGAATCCGGAGGCGATCAGCGGCAAGGCGTTCATGCGTGTGAGCCTGGCGCGGCACGGTTCAACCTTGCTGTTTTCCCTCGATGACAAACTCGTCGATAAGGCCCTCGGCACCCTCGACAAACGCTTCCCGCCGATGGCCGACGTGGTGCCCAAGGACCTGCTGATGCCGGTCTATTTCGGCCCCGATTCCATGGCCCAACTGATGCAGCAGGAAACCCTCGACAGCCTGCCCCAGGACATGGAACCGGTGTTCTACAACGCCGCGCAAACCTACCTGATCCCGAAACTGCGCAAGCTCGGCGGCTACGGCAAATACGCCCTGACCTTGCCCGAAGGCAGCGAGCCGGACGGCCACTGGCAGTGGCTGCCGCTGGAGTGGAAAGCCCTGTGACGGCATTGATCCGAAGTCTCGGCCTGCTAGCCTTGTTGCTGAGCGCGGGTGCCCGGGCTGTCGAGGCGCCATCGCTCGATCCACAGCAATCCCAGGTGTTTCGCGCCTGGTTCGTGCGCATCGCCCAAGAGCAACTGAGCCAGGGCCCGAGCCCTCGTTGGTATCAGCAAGACTGCGCCGGACTGGTGCGCTTCGCCGCCAATGAAGCGCTGAAAGTCCATGACGACAAATGGCTGCGCAGCAATGGCCTGTCCAATCGTTACCTGCCGCCGGAGCTGCAACTGAGCGACGCCCAGCGCGGTCTTGCCCAGCAATGGCAGCAGGGCGGCGGCAAGGTCGGGCCATACGTCAATGCGATCAAATTGATCCAGTTCAACAGCCATCTGGTCAGCCGCGATGTGTCTCAGGCACGCCCTGGCGACCTGATGTTTTTCGATCAGGGCGACGACCAGCACCTGATGATCTGGATGGGCCGCTACATCGCCTATCACACCGGCACCAGCACACCCACCGACAACGGCATGCGTTCGGCAAGCCTGCAGCAACTCATGACATGGAAGGACACCCGATGGATACCCGACGCAGCCAACCCCAACTTCATCGGCGTCTATCGACTGAATTTTCTTTCCCAATGACCGGTGCCCGCATGCTGCGTTTTCTGTCTCTGATGTTGGTATTGGTGCTGCCGTTCTCGGCGGCTTGCGCCGAAGACTCGGTCCCGTCCAGCGGTTATGCGCCGATGGCCGGCGAGAGTTTTTTCCTGCTGGCCGACAGCAGTTTTGCCAGCGATGAACCGGCGATGGTGCGCCTCGAAGCGCCGGGTCGCGACTATCGCCGGTTTCGCATGGAACCCTACGGCGGCGCCGATATTCGTGTGTATCGCATCGACAAACCGCTGGATTTCCTCAAGCGCCAGAAGAACCTGCATCGAGTGGTCAGCAGTGGCCAGTTCAAGGGTGAAGGCCTGTCCAACACCCTCGCTTACCTGTGGGACAACTGGTATCGCAAATCCCGTCGGGTGATGCAGCGGGCGTTTTCCTACGAGTCGCGTAAACAAGTCACCGAGGAAGTGCCGGAACTGAAGATGGGTAACGCGATGGCCGCGCCAACGCCCTACGACGCGCAGCCGCAATTCGCACTGATACCGGGTTTGCCGGTAGTCAGCCAGTTCCGTTATCCGTTGTGGCAGGCCAAGCCGATCCAGCCACCAGCCGGGGTGAACCTGGCCGGGTCTTCCAGCGAGTTCGTCAGCGTCGCGCCGGGCAACGTCTACATCCCGTTGGGTAATCTCAAGCCGGGTCTGTATCTGGTGGAAGCGCTGATCGGCAAGTACCGCGCGACCACCATGGTGTTCGTCTCCAACACCGTGGCGGTGAGCAAGATCGCCGGTGACGAATTGCTGGTGTGGGCCGCGCGCAAACACGAAGGCAGTTCGGTGCCGAAGGTCAACGTGTTGTGGACCGATGGCCTCGGCGTCATGAGCAGCGGCGCCACCGACACCGACGGCTTGCTGCGCCTGAAACACGTCAGCCCCGAGCGTTCGTTCGTGATCGGCGAGGACGAAGAGGGCGGGGTGTTCGTCTCCGAGAATTTCTACTACGACAGCGAAATCTACGACACCAAACTCTATGCCTTCACCGACCGGCCGCTGTATCGGCCGGGGGATTGGGTGTCGCTGAAAATCGTCGGGCGTGAATTCAAGAACGCGCGGGACTCGGTGCAGCCAAGCGCGGCCGACGTCAATGTGACCGTGCTGGATGCGACGGGAACGGCACTGCAAAGTCTGGCGTTGAAACTCGATTCCAGGGCCGGCACCCAGGGCCGATTCCAGTTGCCCGATAACGCCGTGGCCGGTGGATATGAACTGCGTTTCAACTACAAGGATCAGGCCTACAGCAGCGCCTTTCGCGTCGCTGAATACATCAAGCCGCACTTCGAGATTTCGCTCAGTCTGGCCAAGCAGGATTACCGTACTGGCGAGCCGGTGAAGGGCAACCTGGTGCTGCTGTACCCGGACGGAAAACCGGTGGCCAATGCGAAATTGAGCCTGAGCCTGCGCGCCCAACAACTGTCGATGGTCGACAACGAACTGCAATACCTCGGGCAATTTCCGGTGGAGCTGACCAGCACCGAATTGACCACCGACGCCAAGGGCAACGCGTCCCTCGACTTGCCGGCAGCGGACAAACCGAGTCGCTACATGCTCACGGTGTTTGCCAGCGACGGTGCGGCGTATCGGGTCAAGACCACCAAGGAAATCCTCATCGATCGTGGCGCGGCGAATTTCCGCTTGAGCGCGCCTCAACGCTTCAGCGCGGTGGGTGACAAGGTTGCCTTCAGCTACGCCCGCGAAGGCGAGCAGGTCGACGCCGTTACGCCGGGCAGCTATGGCTGGGTGCGTTTGGAGGACCAGAGCACCGGCGAAGGCAAACTTGCGGCAACCGACAAGGGGTTCATCCTGGCCTTCGATCGGCCGGGCACCTACAACCTGACGCTCAAGGATGATCATGGCCGGGTGGTCGGCGCCACCGGCCATTCGGTTACCGGCGAAGGTGTCAAAGCCGTACCCGGCACCGTGGAAATCGTCCTCGACAAGTCCGAGTACATCGCAGGCGATGAAGCGCTGGCGCTGATCACTTTCCCCGAGCCAGTGAGCGATGCGCTGCTTTCTCTGGAGCGCGATAAGGTCGAAGCGACCGCGCTGCTGTCCAGGGGCGGCGACTGGCTGAAGATGGAAAAACTCAGCGATACCCAATACCGCGCGCGCATCCCGGTGAAGGACGGTTTCGCGCCGAACCTGACCTTCTCGGTGCTGTACACCAAGGGTGGCCAGTACAGTTTCCAGAACGCCGGCATCAAGGTGGTCACGCCACAGATCGACGTGGCCATCACCACGGATAAGGAAACCTATCAGCCGGGAGAAACCGTCTCGGTGGACCTGACCACCCAGTTCGCCGGCAAAGCGATTCCCGCGCACCTGACGGTCAGTGTGGTCGATGAAATGGTCTACGCCCTGCAACCGGAAGTCGCGCCGAGCATCGACCAGTTCTTCTATCACCCACGGCGCAATAATGTGCGCACCAGCGCCAGTTTGTCGTTCATCAGTTATGACGTCGCCTTGCCGGGCAGCCCCGGTGCGCCGGGCAAAGCCAATCGCAGTGAGCGCGGCGTGAAGGTGCTGGAGCGACCGCGTCGCGAGGACGTCGACACAGCGGCGTGGCAACCTGAGTTGCTGACCGATGCCAATGGCAAAACCCGCTTCACCTTCAAGATGCCCGACTCCCTGACCCGCTGGCGTATTACCGCCAGGGCCATTGCCGATGGCGGGCAGGTCGGGCAGAAGAAGCAATTCGTGCGCTCGGAAAAACCGCTGTACCTGAAGTGGAGCGGCCCGACTCGATTCCGCGCCGGCGACAAACCGGACCTTGGCGTATTTGCTTTTAGTCAGGCCGAGAAACCAGTCAAGGCCGAACTGGTGACCCGTTACGCGGGCAACGAACAGCGCATGCCTGTGACCCTGAACAGCGGCATCAACTACATCCCGTTGCCGGCCTTTGAGCTGGTCAATGGCGAGTGGAGCGCCGAGCTGGTGCAGGATGGCAAAGCCGCTGACGCCTTGGCGGTGCGCCTGAGCGCGACCGGTGAAGGCTGGCAGGTGACTCAAACCCAGAGCCTTGATGTGGCTGAGGGCGATACGCCGCTGACGCTGCCGACAGACGCCAGTGATATCCGCCTGCGCCTGGACGACAGTCCGCAAGCGTTGTTCCGTTCTGCACTCGACGATCTGTTGAGCTATCCCTACGGTGGCGTCGAGCAGACCGCCAGCCGCCTGCTGCCGTTGAGCATCGCCTACCCGGTGCTGGCGACGAATCCGCAGATCCGCGACAGCCTGCGCCTGATCATGCAAAACAGTCGCTTGCGCCTGGTGCAAATGGCCGGCCCTTCGGCGAGCTTCACCTGGTGGGGCATGGACGGCGAGCCGGATGCGTTCCTCACCGCCTACGCCTATTACGCCGACTGGCACGCCAGCCAGGTGCTGGAACTGAGCCTGCCGCCGGAACATTGGCAGCGGGTGCTGGAGGTCTACGCCAAGCAGGCGAAGAACACACCGCTGTTGCAGCGGGCGCTGATCCTGTCGTTCGCCAAACAGATGCAGTTACCGGTCAATACCTTGCTCGGTGGCTTGATGGACGACCTGGCGAAAGCGGGTGAGGGCACTGCCGCGAACTTGATGGAGAACGGCGAAGACAGCCTCGTCATGAGCGATCCGGATTCAGCCTTGGGGCTGGCTGCCGCGCGAGTGCTGACAGCATCGCTGGCCAGGCAGGTGAAGGTCGCTTTGCCGGACGCGTTCAATCGGCAACTGGCCGACGCGCAGCAACGTCTGGCGGTCAGTTCCCAGCCGTTTGCCGAAGCGCTGAACCTGTCGCTGCAACCCTTCGATCAGGCTCACGCCCAGGCCTTGCTGCAACGTTTGCTGCCACAGCAATCGACCCTGGAACGTGCGTTGGCGTTGACCTGGCTGCAACGCAGCATCGAGCAGGCATCGCCCACCATTGCGTTGGCGCCGGGTGAAGGCTGGAAGAAGCGGTACGGGGTTTCTGGTGAGATGTATTGGACGTGGCAGGGGCCTGCGCCAGTACCGGCGGTATTGACGCTGACCGGCGCGCAAGAGCGTCCGTTGCGCGCGGCATTGAGCTACCGCAGCCAACAGCCGGCGGTCGATCCGATGACCGTGACCATTACCCGTCGCCTGTCGCGACTGGCGCCGGGGGATGAGGCTTTCACCTTCAAACTCGAAGCGGTCGGCAACGCGCCGCTGTCCAGCGACAACCTCTATCTCGATGAAGTGATCGTCACCAGCAAAGCTGCCAAACCGTTGCGTTACGGCATGCTGGAGGTGCCGCTGCCACCGGGCGCCGATGTCGAGCGCACCACCTGGGGCATCAAGCTCATGGGCAAGGCCGGCACCGAACCGACATCGCTGGAAAAGGCGCGTTTCGAATCGGGACAAATGGCTTATGCCGTTCCGGTCGATGCCTTGAGTGGCGAGTTGCGCTTGCGGCACTTGGTGCGTTTCTCGCAAAAGGGGCAGTTCAACTTGCCGCCGGTGCGTTTCACTCAGGTTTATGCACCGCAGCATCAGGCGATGGAACAAAAGGCAGCCCTTGGCCAGGTCACGGTTCACTGACGTGCACAGGCTGCTGATAGGTGGGTTGCTGTGTTTGATCCCTGTGCTGGCAACGGCGCAGGACGAACCTTTGCGCCTGGCCTTCAAGGGCGATCTGTTGTCGCTCAGCCGAACGCAGGTGATCACCCGCGAGCCGTTGCCGCAGACCTTGCAGACGCCGCTGGGCAGTGTGTGGAAGTTGTTCGTCTACGCCTGGCTGGTGGACACCGGCGCGCGTGAGCCGGCTTATGAATGCCGCGGCCAGTCGAAGGAGGAAGTTTATTGCTGCACGGCGGGCGGCAAGATCGAGCGTGATCAGGCGTTGGTCAGGTCATGCGGTCTGTATTTCGAACCCGCGCGGCTGGGCATCGGCGATGCCGACTGGCGAGCCTATTGGCAGGTGCGACAGGCGCCGCAATGGTTACTGGATTTGCCTTCGTTGCAACCGGCTACCCGGGTTTCGGTGGCGGAATTATTGACGGTGTTGGCCGTGCTGCCGGCGCAAGGTCAAGCCCGGCGAGTGTTGCTCGATGTGGTGCTCAATGCCGCCGATGGCCAAGTCGTTGGCGAACTCGGAAGCCGCCTGCGGGTGAAGACCTGGAGCTGGTTGGCGGATCAGGACGCAACATCGCGACAGGGCGGGTTTGCCGGTTGGACAGCGGATGGTACACCGGTCTGGGCCGGCGGGCGCGGCACCAGTCAACGGGTTCTTCGAGATCACGCGCAGGCACTGTCTACGGTGACTCCTGTTGCATGGCCTGTGGATGCAGGGCAGTGCGTAGAGGTCGACCTGTTCTCCCGCTATCCACTTCGGCGCGTGCTGGCAGGGGACACCGCAGTTACTTCCGGGGCATTGCAGGGTGATTACCGTGTCGAATTCGCCAACGGCAATGTGCTGGATATTCACAGCGACGGCGAACTGTTTCTGCTGAACGACAAACTCGTGGCGCGTCTGGATCGCGAAGAATACGTTGCCCGTGTTCTCCAGCGCGAAGCCAGCGCCGAACCGGTCGAGGCCGCCAAAGCCCTGGCCGTGGCCATCCGCACGTACCTGCTGCAAAACGCCACGCGCAGCGGTGACTGCCTGAGCATCGATGACAGCAGCAGCCGTCAGCGGGTCGCACCGCGTCCGGCGTCGTCCGAGGCTCGCGACATCGCCGCCTGGACCAGCGACCTGGTGCTGGCCGGCAGCACCGTCACCTACCATTCCGATCAACCCGGCCCGGACAAACTGTCCTGGCAGCAAGCCGTCGAACAGGCCCGTGCCGGCCAGCGCTACGACGCCATCCTGCTGCACGCCTACCCACGCGCCAGTCTCAGTCGCTGGGACAACCCGGTCGCATCCTGCGAAGCGTTGCCCGCCGCGCACGAATGGCTGCAGAAACAACGGCGCGGTTGGCGCCAGAAACTTGAAAGCGAAACCGGCTACAACGAAGTCAGCACCTTCGCCGTGTGCCGCCTGGCCTTCGGCCGCCCCTATGTCGACCGCGAACGTCAGCGTATCTACGTGCGTGGCGCGCAGACACTGCAAGACCGCCTCGACCTGACCCACGAATACCTGCACCTGGCCTTCGAAGCACACCCTAATGGCCAGGATGAAACCTACATCGAAGGGCTCGCCCGCCACCTCTTGCTGGAATAGTCCATGAAACTCCGTTATCCACAGGTCTTGCTGTTGCTCTGCTCGCTGCTGGCGTTGCCGTCGGTGATGGCGGCTGACAGCGTAAAACTCGATACCCCCGCAGGCGGCTGGCGCACCGGCGCGCCCGAGGGCGAAGGGGAAAACTTCCGGCAGACCGTCAACTACCCGGCCTCGTCGGTGAATACCCCGGCAGGGCAGGCCAACACCGCGCGCATCAGCGGGCAGATCAAAGCCACAGCCAAATCCACAGAGCCCGGCCGTCTGATCGTCAACGGGGTCAGCATGCCGCTGAAAATCGACCCGGTTGGCCGCTTCGATCGTCCGTTCTCATTCCCCAACGGCAGCAACAGCGTCGAGGTTCGCAGCCCCGATGGCCAGCAACGTCAGCGCACGCAATTTCTCAACAGCAGCGGCGGTGCGACCCCGGCCAAATTGCGCGTTTTGTTGTCCTGGGACAGCGACAACACCGACCTCGACCTGCACCTGATCACCCCCGACGGCGCGCACATCTGGTACGGCGACCGCGTCACCCCCAACGGCGCCGCGCTCGACGTCGACGTCACCACCGGCTACGGCCCGGAAATCTTCGCCATGCCCGCACCGATCAAGGGGCAATATCTGGTGTATGTGAACTACTTCGGTGGCGGCTACAGCAGTGATGAAGAGGGGCAGGAAGACGCGGTGCAAGCGCTGACCACGGCGCAAGTGACGGTGATTACCGAGGAAGGCACGCCGAGCGAAAAGATGGAGACGTTCCTGGTGCCGATGCGTGCGGTGGGGGAGCTGACGCTGGTGAAGTCATTTAGTTATCCGTGAGGGATAAATGTGACAGCGGTGCTGACACAAATCGTTTTTTAGTTGTCGCAGCAGTGCTGCGACAATTCGATTTTGTCAGCAGCTAATTGACCAATTGTCGACAAGGCTATGGATTTAAGCAGTGTAAAGGCACTTTGCCTTTACCTGGCTCTGTGTGCTGGATATTGTGATATCCATCAAATTCCAGGCAGGCCGCTGTTTCCCAAGGATGGCATCTGGCGCACCGAAGTATCGGCAGCGTTCCTTTAAAGCCCTTCTTGTCGCGGCTAGCTGAAGCTGAGCATGGGTTTATCGTGCCCAGAAACCTCAATTGGCAGATGCCCCAAAAAAATTAGCGGTGATTGACGTGAACTCAGGCCCTGAATCATTGGCTATCCAACGATATCAACTTGTTCAGCAATGGATACTGGAATTGGTCCCGGCAGACGGGACTGCTGTCGGCAACAAAACACTCCGTGACAGGATTGACCGTCGAGCTGAGCTTCGGAGTTTTTCCATTTCTGAGGAAGAGTACTGGAACCTTCGCGACGAGCTCATTATCCAGGGTCTACTCAACAAAGGGGCTGGTCGTGGCGGATCGGTTTATCGGTTCGATACAGAGGCCAAGAAACATTCGAAGTCCGTTGAACCTCAGCCGCTTACCGATTGGGATGATCTTGATACACCTCCAAGCGAAATACCGGATAGCCTGGAAAAACTGAGAAGCAGGCTTCTTGACCTCAGTGCCCGCAACCGTCTGCTAAATTTTTCACACGCACGCTCCAAGCGGTTCGTACGGATCATTGATGAACTGCCTGACCACTTGTTCGAGTCTCTGGCAGACGAAAAAGCTATGCGGTTTGCTGCCGTACCTGAGCCAACGGAAAGGCAGCTTCTTACCCATGGTTTTTTAAAGCTGGACGAGAAGACTGGTGCAGTCGTCGAGTTAAAGAAACAACCTACAGCGGAGGTTTGGGCACAGATACTTGGTATGGCGACCAGCTATGAGCTGCCGCGCGCCCCTGAAAGCGGACAACCCGCCAAGCACTCTGACGATGCGATTCAGACACTTTATTACCCCGCTGAGATGGAGTCGCGGTTACAGGTTTTGTATACCCAATCGCGATCAGCCCTTGAAGAGACGGGGGCGAACATTCTTTATCTTGCGCTCGGGTTTCTGGAGTGGGATGAGTCAGTCGCGGGGAAAGACAGCACCCGTCTCGCGCCCCTGATGTTGGTGCCAGTGAACCTGGAGAAAGGCAAGCTCAACCCTCAAACCGCGACTTTCGAATACCGCGTTCATCCTACTGGCGAAGACATTCTTACCAACCTGTCATTGCGAGAAAAGCTTCGTGTCGATTTTGGAATCGCGCTCCCACGCATAACCGACGACAGCACGCCGGAGGAGTATTTCGAGCGTATTGTCGAAACGGTGCTGGAGGTCAAACCTGACTGGAAGGTTCATCGCTTCGCTTCGCTTGGCTTGTTCGAATTTGGTAAGTTGATGATGTATCTCGACCTTGATCCCGGTCGTTGGAAAGACCAATCGTTACTGGATCATGGCCTGGTCAAACGGCTTACAGGGATGGACGGCTTACCGGCCGACTCGTCAGGAAAGCAAGGCGCTTTTTGTGTCGAGCATTCAATTGACGATATCGACCAGGTGCATCTGCAGT
Organism: Pseudomonas sp. IT-P74; assembly: GCF_949768175.1. Classification (NCBI taxonomy): domain Bacteria; kingdom Pseudomonadati; phylum Pseudomonadota; class Gammaproteobacteria; order Pseudomonadales; family Pseudomonadaceae; genus Pseudomonas; species Pseudomonas sp. IT-P74. The sequence goes on from NZ_CATKQD010000012.1 coordinate 95,000, forward strand.
TTCCTCTGATCGATGATGCTGATAGCTCACAGCACAGTGCCTTGATAGATGTCATTCGCGGTGATGATCTTGTGATCGAGGGCCCACCAGGCACGGGTAAGTCTCAGACCATCACCAACATGATTGCAGCCGCGCTTGCCCAAGGTAAAAAAGTATTGTTCGTTGCCGAAAAGCGTGCGGCGCTTGAGGTGGTCAAGACCCGACTGACGAGAGCAGGGCTGGGCGATTTTTGTCTGGAGTTGCACAGCCACAAGAGTCAAAAAAGCGCTGTTGTCGATAGCATTCGTCAGCGGATTCAGAACAGTGGCGGCTATCGCTCGCCCAAGCAGTTGTCGGATCTGATCGCCAACTATGAGCGATTGAAGCAGCAACTCAATAAGCACGTACATCACTTGCATGCCCAGTTCGAAGAGTCGGGTATGAGCATTCACGAAGTGCTAATGCAAGCAACTCGATTGCGTGAAGCATTGTCGATTAAACCTGCGGATTTCCATCCGCAGTCAGAAGTGCGAATCGATAAAGGGCATCTGCAAGAACAGGCCGGCTTCTATGCACACATCTATCGCAAGACGGCTGAAGAAGCTGGCCACGCTGGAAAGCTTGAGACGCACCCATGGTTTGGTAGCACCAAAACTCGCGTGACGGGCGCTGAGCGTTCTGCACTTCTAGAGAGTCTTTCTCTTGCTAAGAAGGCACTGAATCGTCTTGCCGCTATTCGACCTCAATTAGCGGAACAGTTGCAGGTGGCCGTTCTTAAAACCTACGACCCAGATCAGCTAAGAGGTTTGGCCGCTTCAATTCCGGTGCTTGCGTTACCTAAAGGTGACGAGGATTGGGATCTGTTGGGGCGACTGGATATCGAGTCTTGCGAGGCATTAAAGCTCTGGCTGCAAGGTATGGACTCCTTGTTGGACGAGCAAGTTGTCCTGGCTCGATCGCTGCGCGCTGATGTCATTGGCTCTGGCCAAGCGATAGCTTCAATCAAAAAATCCTGCACGGCCATTCGTTTACATAACGGCGATGAGGGCCTGTCCCTAAATGCTTTGCTCGATGTGATCGAAGAGGCTGAGGAGTTACTGGAGCTGGCACCGCGCGCCCAAATACTGATCAGGCTGTTATCGGAAGAGTCTGCGGTTCAGGGTTTGCGAAGCGATTTTGTCGGTATTGAGCAAGTGGTGTTATTTCTGCAAATGCTCGCGGCGATGCCCGAGGATTTGGCACCTCTTCGCCACAAACGCTTCGAAGATGAGAGCTTGGACGAGTTGGTCGCAGAGCTGGATAGCGACATTCCGGCCATCAAACAGTTGCAGGAGCAGGCAGCGAATCATTTCACACTGGATCGATTGCCCACCCATACGCGGCTCGAAGATTTGAGCCGGGTTCTGGCGGACAAATCACTGTTCCGTTGGTTCAAGGGGCAATGGCGCTCTGCGAAGGCCGAAATTCTGACGATGGCGCGACCAGGGCTCAAGCTGAATCAGCTTCTGGTGAACTTGCCAGATGTCATCGCTTATCTGAAAAAATACAATCAACTCAATGAAAGCAAAGTGTTCGCCGAAAAGCTGGGTGAGCACTTCAAAGGGCTTGATACTCCCATCGATGCGCTCAAGCGTATTCGGGGGTGGTACAAGCTCCTGCGGGCCGAATGCGGACGAGGATTTGGTGCAAAGGTTTGGATCGCGGAGTACCTGCTCAAGGCCGATAGCGAGTATCTGGTCAAAGTTGCGACTGATAGTGCGCAGCTTGAACCTTACTTGCTGGATGTTCTGGATCATCGGCTGAATCTGGAAGAGCTGTTACCTTTTGACAGTCATGATTTGCGTTCAGAAGACTTGCTCTCCTCAGAGGGTTTATATGCTCGCTTGATCAAGGACGTTGGAACTGCGCTGCGTTCTTTGCTACCCGTAATCAGCGAAGAGCAGCCGACCATGGGGCAAATGCTTCAGCTGATTCAGTCGGTGGAAAGTTGGCAGGCCCGCTCGGCAGCCTTGCAGAACGACTCTGTACTACAAACGTGCTTGCAAGGTGAAGAGCTTCCTCGGATAGACAATCTTTCCGCGGCACGACCTCGTTTGACGAGTTGGCGGCATACCGTTGCCTTCGTTCAGCCCATTCTGGCATTGCCGATTCGAGATATTCTCATTCCGCAATTGACCGCATGCACGTCAAAAGAAGCCGAGTCCCTAATTCTTCATTGGCATCAACACGCTAAAACGCTCGCGCTCGCTGTTGAGACTTGGGAACAGTCGATCGCATCATTCTTCCACAGTGCTGCAGTTATTGCTGGTCAATGGTGGCAGTCCATTGAGAAACAAGATTTCGAGCCAATGGCTGGCCGTCTGGCCTGGGCAGCTCAAAATCCTGATTTGCTCGACCATTGGTTCGAGTACCGTCGCTTGCGATTGCATCTGGTTGAGTTGGGGTTTGAGACAGTCATCGAAGCAATCGAGACGCAAAAACTGGAGTCTGAGCGCTGCGTCGATGCCTGCCTGCTAGGACTTCTTGATAGCTGGGCATTGAAAGTCCTTGAGCTAGATCCCGCCCTGGGCCAGTTTTCGGGCAAAGAGCAAGAGGCCATCCGTGCTCGTTTTGCAGAAATCGATGAGCAGCTCAAGCGTCTTCAGCGCGAACAGGTTTCTTCACGTATCAGTCAAAACAATATCCCTGTCGGAAATAGCCATGGAGCGGTTAGAGACTTCACTCAATTGGCCCTACTGCAGCGTGAGGCCGAGAAAAAGACACGCCATGTACCGATCCGTAGCTTGATGAATCGTGCAGCTGAAGCCCTGCAGGGCCTCAAGCCCTGCTTCATGATGTCACCAATGGCCGTCGCTCAATATTTGCCAGCAGGGCACGTCGACTTCGATTTGATTGTGATGGACGAAGCTTCTCAAATGCGCCCGGAAGAAGCATTGGGGAGCATCGCCCGGGGCAAGCAGCTAGTGGTCGTGGGAGACCCGAAACAGCTGCCACCTACGAACTTCTTCTCCCGCAATGGCGGCGATTCGGATACCGACGAAACCGATGCTTCGTTAGCTGAGGACTCGGAAAGCATTTTGGAAGCTGCCATGCCGCTGTTCAAACTGCGCCGACTGCGTTGGCACTACCGTTCTCGCCACGAGAGCCTGATCGCCTTCTCCAACAAAGCCTTCTATGAAAGCAATCTGGTGGTGTACCCGTCACCGCACCGTGAGTCCGCAGAGTTCGGCGTCAAGTTTGTCAGAGTGCCGCGCGGGCGTTTTGTCGAACAGCGCAACCTGGAAGAGGCAGAAGTTGTCGCGAAAGCCATTGAACACCACGTTATTCATCGTCCTGATGAATCGCTGGGTGTAGTGGCTATGAACGTCAAACAGGCTGACCAGATCGAGCGGATGCTTGAGCATCTGGCTAAACAGAGCCCGCAGCTACAAGTCGCGCTGGATCGTAATCAAAGTCAGGACGAGCCGTTGTTCATCAAGAACCTGGAAAATGTCCAGGGTGATGAGCGGGATGTTATTTACATCTCCGGGACCTACGGTCCTATGGAGGTGGGTGGTAGCGTTCCTCAACGTTTCGGCCCCATCAACGGTGCCAGCGGATGGCGGCGTTTGAACGTGCTCTATACCCGTTCGAAGAAACGTATGCAGGTTTTCTCCTCGTTTGGTTCGACCGATGTCCTGGTTACCGGAACCTCCAGCAGAGGCGTGCAGGCACTGCGCGACTTTCTGCACTTCGCCGAGTCTGGCCGGATGCCTCACATCAAAGAAAATGATCGAGCCCCGGACAGTGACTTCGAGGTAGCGGTCATTGAGATGTTGGCGCGCCATGGCTATCAGTGCGAGCCCCAGGTCGGCGTGGCTGGTTTCTTCATCGATCTGGCCGTCCGTGATCCTGGACAACCTGGCCGCTACCTGATGGGGATCGAGTGCGACGGAGCTGCGTACCATTCGGCAAAGTCGGCGCGTGACCGTGATCGCTTACGCCAAAGCGTGTTGGAGCAATTGGGCTGGAATATTCGCCGCATTTGGTCGGTGGACTGGTTCCGTAATGCGCGCGTGCAGATCGAGCCGATTCTTCAGGAACTTGCGCGGTTGCGAACCGAGCCGGTTGAGGAAATTAAGGAGATAAACTCGGAATCTGAAGAAGTTTCGATCCAACAAGTGGCCGATGAGCAGAGCGAACACGCTGAGCGAATTACCCTTGAAGGTAATTTCAGCCTGCGAGAGAAGTTGATTTGGTTGGAGGAAAACGTAATTCGGCCGAACTTGCCAGAAATCCCAGCTAATCAACGGTTGTTGAGGCCTGCGATGTTGGAGGCACTGCTTGAGTTCCTTCCAGCCGACCGCGTTGAATTTCAGCAAATGATTCCTGGCTATTTGCGTAACGGCACCCACGGCGCAGAGGGGCGATATATCGACGATGTATTGCTTGTGATTGGTGAGCAGTGATTGACAGGCTGTTGAAAAACCATATCAAGGAACAGTGATGGGATTTTATATTCGCAAAAGTGTCAGGGTCGGACCGTTTCGTTTCAATTTGTCCCAGCAGGGTGTGGGCGTGTCGGTGGGGATGAAAGGCCTGCGCATCGGCACTGGGCCGCGCGGAAATTATGTTCATATGGGACGAGGAGGCGTGTACTACCGCGCTACCGTAGCTAAGTTGCGTGATGAGTCTCCGGTTTTACCCCGGGATGAGCATGGGGTAATACCCGAGGGGACTCACGCACCTTTAGTTGAGATCGAGTCTGCGAACGCGTCGGAAATTGTAGATTCATCTTCACGAGATTTGCTTGAAGAAATGAGCGCAAAACAGGCACGTAAGCGACTTTGGCCGTGGATTGGTGCTTTGGGGATCGTTATTGTCTTTCTTACTATGGGTAATGGTTTGCCCGGTTGGGTTGTGGGGGGAGCATTTATCCTTGGCTTAGTCCTGACGATTGCCGCCGCGGTTCGGGATTCGATTGCAAAGACAGTAGTGCTTTTTTACGACTTTGACGCCGACATGGAGGAGGCTTACGAGGCGTTGCACAGTAGCGGTCAGCGGGTTTCCACAGCGGATGTGGCATGGCATATCGAGGCCGAGGGTGCCGTTTATGATCGTAAGTATCATGCTGGCGCAAGCAATCTTGTGCGTCGGAAAAAAACCACTATCGCCCGGTCTTCGCCACCCTATGTAAAGACCAATATCGAAACAATTTCCGTGGTTGTTGGGCGGCAGACACTGCATTTCTTCCCTGATCGTGTGCTGGTTTATGACGAGAAAGGTGTGGGTTCGGTTAGCTATCGAGAGCTGCAGTTGCAGGTTAATGCGACACGGTTCATTGAGAGCGCTTCGCCTCCCAGGGACGCCACGGTAGTCGACAGGACATGGCAGTTTGTTAACAAGAAGGGCGGACCTGATCGTAGATTCAAAAACAATCGCGAACTCCCTATTTGTCTTTACGACGAGTTGAAACTATCTAGCGAGACAGGCCTGAATGAGGTTGTGCAAGTTTCACGAAGCGGTGTTGGAGAGGCATTTGCCAAGGCTATTTTCAATCTTGCACGAGTGATGCCAACTGAACGGAAGTCTGATAAGACCGAGCCATGTTAGTAGACGCAAGAGCATCTCTATCATGGCCGGCTGTTACCGGGCAGCATAGAAAGTGACACTCCTTAACGGGCAGTCATTTCAGGTCTGAAGCTACTGGAGGTAAGGCGTTTGATTGCGATGTCGAGCGCTTGATTGTCAAACAGTTTGCTTTTGCGAGCCGCGGCACCCGCTCCACCATCCCAATGTTTCAATGCATCGTGCACTGCAGGAACAGTCGGTGGTACCCCTTCCTGACTCAGCAGCCAGTCCACTGTAGCGAGCAGTTCCATACCAAAAGGTGATTCAAAGCCATCGATCAATTCGGCGGTACGCTCCAAGGCATCGGAGTACTCTTTGGCCTCTGTATTGAGATAGGTCTGCAGGAAGGTCTTGCGCTCTTGATCAAACCAAATCACATCACTGATGCCTGCATCGCTAATACGTTTATCGCAATGCAGGTAGCTGCCATCAAGGTTGTTGAGCAGGTGCTCCAATCGATTGGCATACGGTCCATATTTATGAGCCACAAACTTTAGGTTCAACGGGTTCTCAGTTCCCGGCAACCTCTCTATTGCTCGCTCCAAGAACCAAGCCAGCTTCTGAATCTCGAGCAGACTACATTCCATGCCTAGAATCCAGTAGCGTCTAACTAATTCTGCAATGAGCGCACGAGCAGGCGTGAGCTTTTCTACACCGCTACGTTTAGCGACATTCAAATATTGATTTGAAGGTTCGAATACCAATACATCGACATCCAGATCACTCAAAACATCAACGATCTGTTCCCGGACGTCAGGCCACTTCAATCCCCCATTACCCGCGCCTAGCGGTGGGACTGCTACAGACTTCACATGGTTTTCGATCAAGAAACGACGTAAGTCATGCAAACCTTCCGTCACCCACTCCATCTGCGAAGGAGATCGCCAATGACGTTTGGTAGGGAAGTTGACGATCCAGCGAGGGCCGTCCAGCTCATTAACTGCAGTGACGTGGACCTTACCGGTAACGACTTCACCTGCTTTGCAAGCCGCCGCGTACAGACGGTAGTTCTCCGCAAAGCGCTCCTTGAACATCAGTGCGATGCCTTTGCCCATGACACCCACAGTATTCACTGTGTTGACGAGGGCTTCGGTCCTGGCTTCCAGCAGGTTGCCTTGGGTAAATCGGATCATTGGAAGTACCATCCCGGACGTGCATGAACGGAAAGGGCCAAGCCTCTGGCGGCCACCTCTTGTTCTATGCGTTCTTTCATTGCATCGGTGTAGCACATGATGCCCAGGAGTCCTGTAATCGGTAGATGATTGTGAACCAGCGCTTCGGCCTGATAACGCTCCATTTTTCGAGGGTCATCAGGGTCGCGTTTGAAGTCGCGCCGTTGAAGGATCGGCCAATCGATTTCGCCCAGACGCGCCAGATCGCTGTAATAGTCTGTCCAATCCGGATAGGCATGTGCATTTGTGAAGACAAACGGTAAGCCTAGCTCTTCAACGCGATAAAGGCTGGAGACGAGAATCACGATTTCGTCATTATTGCGCTGCTGAACACTCCGTCCGGACTGAATGTTTTTCATCATCACAGAGAAGGGCGTGAAATAGAAGGGCACGTAGTCGGCTAGAACCCCTTCTGGAGCAATAGGCACACGGCGGGTTCGGCGCTTGTCGATCAAGTCGACGTTGCCGATATTCACGTACTGCGGTGCCTGAACATCCGAGTTTGCGCAATGCAGACCGTTGTCCAGAATCCAGGGCAGGTTATCGCGATGGACGATACGCCAAATCAGAGCTTTCCCTGGATTCAGTCTGCTGTAATTCATTGATAAAACATTCTCTGATTCACGCCGATGAGTACAGTAACACCGGCTTCGCGCATTTTAGTCGCGCAGAGTGCTTCCACCTCTGCATCAGGAGTGAAAACTTTGAAGAAGGTATCTGGTTTAACAACACCCGGCGCAAGGCATTCCGCCATGCAGATGCTTTTGCAATGAGGATCCTGATACTCGCGTGTGCTCATGACTTCCCACTCGATGGCTTCGAAACCCTCGTCGTAATCCAATAATTGGATCGAATCACTGGCCAGTGGGTGGCGTGGAATGATTTTCCAGCCGTTTTGTTTAGCAACGGTTCGATAAACCGAGATCAGAACGAATTTGGAGCCAGGTCTGCTGCGTTGCACGCTTCCATCAAATGGATTTGCAGCAAACCAGTGAAAGGGCACATAGCGGTCAAGCTCAAGGGCTTGTCGCTTTTTCAGGATTTCACCGTCTGCCACGTCTTTGAAGGCAGCGAGATCAGCGCGAGGCTTCAAGCCTTCCTTGAAAATGCCACTCAGGTTTTCTACCGAGGTCAGGTGGTACAGAAGCTTTTGATCCTTGATGTTTTTGACGTCCGGCATATTCAGTCTCCTTGACCTCTGCGTTTGTCTGGCTCAGCCCTGAGCCCTCTCCGTTTCAACAATGATCACTCTGGGCGAGAGATTTAGTGTGCCACTATTTTGCCTTTGCGAGTTGAGCTCAATGTACAGAAAACGACTCTTCACTCCTCATCAAAATAATCGCGATCTAGCGCAGGCAGCCGCAACAACCGCGACGTAACACCGACCTCATAATCCATCATCAGATGTACCAGACG
>NZ_CATKQD010000013.1:0-88978 GCF_949768175.1 Pseudomonas sp. IT-P74
CGGTGGGGTCGACACAACACCTGTGGGAGCGAGCCTGCTCGCGATGGCGTCAGATCAGGCAACACTGACCTTGCGACCCAACACCGTCGTCCAACGCTCGGAAACAATCACCCCGCCCAAGGTCAACACCCCGCCCACCAGGTGGTACAGCGCCAGTTGCTCATGCAGTACCACCGCCGCAATCAAGGCGGTAATCAGCGGCAGCAAATTGAAAAACTGCGTGGTCCGGCTCGGCCCCAAACGCACCACGGCTTGCATCCACGCCAGCGGCGCGACCATCGAAGCCAGCAGGCAGGCGTACAGCACCAGCGGAATGTTCTGCAGGGTCGGGCCGACTTTTGGTGAGGCGATGAACAACGGAAACAGTACCACCACGGCCACCAGCACCTGCAGATACAGGAGCACCAGCGGCGGCAGTTTCAGTTGCCACTTTTTCAACAGGGTGCTGTAGACCGCGTAGGCCAGGGTGGCGATCAGCATCATCGCGTCGCCCAGGTTGACCCCGTGTTCGAGCAATGCGCCAAGGCTGCCGGACGACACCACTACCAGGACACCGGCGAACGACAGCACTGCTCCGGCCAGGGCGCCCATGGTCAGGCGCTGGCCGAGGCTGATGATCGCCATGGCGAGCGACATCAGCGGCATCAGCGACAGGATGATGCCCATGTTGGTGGCCGAAGTCAGGCTCGCGGCGAAGTACGCCAGGCTTTGATAGACCGCCATGCCGAGAACACCGAGGACAAAGATCTTGCCCAGTTTCGGGCGGATCAGCGGCCAATGGGCGAGCACCGGTTTGAGCATGAAAGGCGTGAACAGCAACCCGGCCAGCAGCCAGCGGTAGAAACCGATCTCGGCGGGGAAGATCGCCCCGGCCGACATTTTGGTGATCACGGTGTTGCCGGCCCAGATAAAAATGGCCAGCAGGGGGTAAGCGTATTGCATCGGGAAAAACCAGAACGTTAATGAAGGGCAATTATCCGCTTGTCTGGATGCAAGCCTATACTTCGATCCAGACAACCGGCCCTTGATGACGGACAGCATGAGCAGTAAACACATCGACCTGCTGGATTTCAGCGAACTGCCGTCGGCGGTGTACTTCCGCTACGCCGATTTCGACGCCCACGAATACGCCGCGCCCCATCGACATCCCTGGGGGACGCTGGAATACGCAGCCCATGGCGTGCTGCACATGGACGTCGAGGGCAGCCGTTTCATGTCGCCACCGCAATACGCGGTGTGGGTGCCGCCGCAGATCGAGCACAGTTTCTACAGCCACCAACCGGTCAACTACCGCGCCGTGTGCCTGGCACCCAAGGTCTGTGCCGACTTGCCGTCGCGGGCCTGCACCCTGGCCATCAGCGACATCCTCAAGGCGATCCTCAAGGACTTCGCCGCCCGGGACGTGAAGATCCCCGAGCAGGCCGCCGACCGGCGTCTGGCCCAGGTATTGGTGGACCAGTTGCAACAGGCTCCGGTGCACGAGTGCTACCTGCCCTATGCCAGCAGCCCCGGGTTGCTCGGAATCCTCGAAGCGTTGCAGGCCGAGCCTGGGGATAACCGGCCCCTGTCGGAGTGGGCTGCACGCATCCATGTCAGCGAGCGCACCCTGGCGCGGCAGTTCGTGCGGGAACTGGGCATGAGTTTCGGTGAGTGGCGCCAGCGCCTGCGTTTTCTGGCGGCGATCGAAGCGCTGGATAGCCCGCGCAGCATTCAGGAAATCGCCTTCGACATGGGCTACAGCACCGGCTCGGCGTTTATCGCGATGTTCCAGCGCCAGGCCGGATGTACGCCGGAGCAGTATCGCCGCAGCCATCTGGAGAACAGGAAGGTGTAACAGGGGTTGTCTACACTTCAGAACAAGGCCGCGCCCCTCGGTGTGGCGACCAGGAGAAAACTCCATGAAGATGATGCGTGTCCCTTTGTTGATGATCGGTTTGCTGCTCTGTTCCCAAGGCTTCGCCGCCACAGCCCAACAGGAAAAGATGACTACCTGCAACGCCGATGCCACGGCCAAAAGCCTCAAGGGCGACGAGCGCAAAGCCTTCATGAGCACCTGCCTGAAGGCCGCACCGGTGGCAAACGATGCCGGCAAGGTCCTGACCCCACAGCAGGAAAAAATGAAAACCTGCAACGCCGACGCTGCCACCAAAGCCTTGAAGGGTGATGAGCGCAAGGCGTTCATGAGTGATTGCCTGAAGAAAAAATAAACATTGAGCCGATTGATGTGGCAGCTGCGAGGGCCTCATCGCGAGCAGGCTCGCTCCCACAGTGGGACTGAGTGCACTGGACAAATGTGGGAGCGAGCCCGCTCGCGATGAGGTCGGTCGGGGCACTGCAAAAGAACCTGAACCCCGACCAAGGTCGCCCCACACAATCTCTAGTGCTGGCACCGGATCGCTGGCAGACTGCCAATCCTTTTTATGCCGTTTGTTTTTGAGGCTGTATGCCAACGTTTTCTCAGCGTCAAGTCTTGCTGGTCATCAGCTGGGTCATCATTTTCGGCGGGCTGCTGCTGGTCCTGCCGCTGCGGTTGCTGCCCAGCCTGCTCGCCGGGCTGCTGGTGTTCGAACTGGTCAACATGCTCACCCCGCAACTGCAACGGCTAATCGAAGGCCGGCGCGCGCGCTGGCTGGCGGTGGCGTTGCTGGGGACTCTGATTGTCAGCGTGCTGTCGCTGATCTTCGCCGGTGCCTTCAGCTTCCTGCTGCACGAGGCGGAAAACCCCGGCGCTTCCCTCGACAAGTTCATGGGGGTGGTCGACCGTGCACGCGGGCAACTGCCGCCGTTCATCGACGCCTATCTGCCGGCCAGCGCCGCGGAGTTCCGCGTGGCGATTGGCGAGTGGGTCAGCAAACACCTCAGCGATTTGCAACTGGTGGGCAAGGACGCGGCGCACATGTTCGTGACCTTGCTGATCGGCATGGTGCTGGGTGCGATCATTGCCTTGCAGCGCGTGCCGGACCTGACCAAGCGCAAACCGCTGGCGGCGGCGCTGTTCGAGCGTCTGCACCTGCTGGTCCAGGCGTTTCGCAACATCGTGTTCGCCCAGATCAAGATCTCTCTGCTCAACACCGTCTTCACCGGGATTTTCCTGGCGGTGATCCTGCCGATGTTCGGTATCAAGCTGCCACTGACCAAAACCCTGATCGTGCTGACGTTCCTGCTCGGCCTGCTGCCGGTGATCGGCAACCTGATGTCGAACACCCTGATCACCATCGTCGGTTTGTCGTTGTCGATCTGGGTCGCTGTGGCGGCGCTGGGTTACCTGATTGTTATCCACAAGCTCGAATACTTCCTCAACGCGCGCATCGTCGGCGGGCAGATCAGTGCCAAGTCGTGGGAGTTGCTGCTGGCGATGCTGGTGTTCGAGGCCGCGTTCGGCCTGCCGGGGGTGGTGGCGGGGCCGATTTACTATGCGTACCTGAAGAGTGAGTTGAAGCAGGTGGGGATGGTTTGATCCGCTGGATCTTTATTGCGTGAGCTGGCCCCTTCGCGAGCAGGCTCGCTCCCACATTAGTCCTGTGAACTCAGGTCCATTGTGGGAGCGAGCCTGCTCGCGAAGGGCTCACCACAGTTTTCGGATCAGTCCATAGAGCCGTAACGCTTGGCCGCCTCAATCGCCAGACCGCTGCCGATACTGCCAAAGATGTTCCCTTCCACATGCCGCGCATTCGGCAGCATCGCCGAAACACTGTTGCGCAGCGCCGGAATCCCGCTCGAACCACCGGTGAAGAACACCGTATCGACCTGGTCGACCCGCACATCGGCGTCTGCCAGCAGTTGGGTGACGCTGTTGCGCACCCGCTCCAGCAGGCTGTCGATGGCCGACTCGAACAGTGCGCGGCTCAAGTCCACGCTCAGGCCCGCTTCAATACGATCAAGCGGCACGTGGCGATTGTCGGCGTGGGTCAGCTGGATCTTGGTTTCTTCCACTTCCATGGCCAGCCAGTGCCCGGCGCGCTGTTCGATCAGCTTGAACAGGCGGTCGATACCGCCGGTGTCCTCGATGTCGTAGCGCATGCTGCCCAGGGCCAGTTGCGACTTCTGCGAGTACACCGAGTTGATGGTGTGCCAGGTCGCCAGGTTCATGTGGTGACTGGTCGGCATGTAGGCGCCGCTCTTCATGCGGCTGCCGTAGCCGAACAGCGGCATCAGGCCTTGCAGGCTGAGCTGTTTGTCGAAGTCGGTTCCGCCGATGTGCACACCGCCGGTGGCGAGGATGTCCTCGTGGCGGTTGTCCACGCCCCGACGCTCCGGCGACAGGCGCACCAGGGAGAAGTCGGAGGTACCACCGCCGATGTCGACGATCAGTACCAGCTCTTCTTTCTCGATGGTCGACTCGTAGTCGAACGCAGCGGCAATCGGCTCGTACTGGAACGAGACTTCCTTGAAGCCGATCTTGCGCGCCACGTCGACCAGGGTGTCTTCGGCTTCCTTGTCGGCCATCGGGTCATCGTCGACAAAAAACACCGGCCGACCCAGCACCACTTCTTCGAACTCCCGACCGGCGGACGCTTCGGCGCGGCTCTTGAGCTGGCCGATGAACAGCCCGAGCAGGTCCTTGAACGGCATCGCCGTGCCCAGGACGCTGGTGTCGTGCTTGATCAGCTTGGAACCCAGCAGGCTCTTGAGCGAGCGCATCAGGCGGCCTTCGTAGCCTTCCAGGTACTCGTGCAGCGCCAGCCGGCCGTACACCGGGCGACGTTCTTCGATATTGAAGAAGACCACCGACGGCAGGGTGATCTTGTCGTCCTCCAGCGCGATCAGCGTTTCCACGCCGGGGCGCAGCCAGCCGACAGTGGAGTTGGACGTGCCAAAGTCGATACCCAAGGCACGGGCTGGAGATGCGTTGTTCATGTCTTTCAGGTTCCGGTTAAAAAACGGCCGCGCAGTGTATGTCAGAGCGCGCCAGATTCGAAGGCCGGTTATCTGCTAATTCTTCGTGGACAATGCCTTGAAAGATGGGGTATCCCCCCCAAACTACCCTGCATCAACCGGACAGCCGCGGGATTGCTCGCAAGAAGCCCCGCCTGCTGCCGATAAACTTCTGCCGCGCCGCCCGGTCACAAACTTGAGATCGGTCAAACCAATGGCTGCAAACAAGCGCATGCTGTGGCCTGTGGCGCGATTCTGATAACGGATGGTGATTCCCTCGATGGACTTCAAAGACTATTACAAGATTCTCGGTGTGGAGCCGACCGCGGACGACAAGGCGATCAAGGCTGCCTATCGCAAGCTGGCGCGCAAATACCACCCCGACGTCAGCAAGGAAAAGGATGCCGAGGCGAAGTTCAAGGATGCTTCTGAAGCCTATGAGGCACTGAAAAGCGCCGACAAGCGCGCCGAATACGATGACTTGCGCCGCTATGGCCAGCACGGCCAACCCTTTCAGGGACCACCGGGCTGGCAAAGCCGTGGTGGCGGTTTCGGTGGTGGCGGTCAGGACACGGGCGATTTTTCGGACTTCTTCAGTTCGATCTTCGGCAACCGTGGGCCTGGTTTCAGTGGTGGTGGACAATCGCGTCGCAGTACCGGACGTCGAGGGCAGGACGTGGAAATGGAGCTTGGGGTTTTTCTCGAGGAAACACTGTCGACCGAGTCGAAGAAGGTCACCTTCCAGGTGCCGCAGTACAACGCGGCCGGCCAGCATGTGAGCAACACCAGCAAAAGCCTGAACGTAAAGATCCCGGCCGGCGTAAGCGACGGCGAGCGCATTCGCCTCAAGGGGCAGGGCGCTCCGGGCGTGGGTGGCGGGGCCAATGGCGACCTGTACCTGACGATCCGTTTTGCACCGCACCCGAAATTCGATGTCGAAGGCGAGAACCTGATCATCACTTTGCCACTGGCACCGTGGGAACTGGCGCTGGGGGCTGAAGTCGCCGTGCCGACCCTGACCGGCAAGATCAACCTCAAGGTCCCGGCCGGCAGCCAGAACGGCCAGCGCATGCGCGCCAAGGGCCATGGCCTGATGAACAAGGCCGGTGAGCGCGGGTACCTGTTCGTGCAACTGAAAGCCGTGATGCCGAAGAAAACCGACGATGACATCAAGGCCCTGTGGCAGGAGCTGGCGAAAAAAGCCGCGTTCGACCCGCGAGAGCATTTTTGATCCCTTAGAACCAAGGAGTCACTGACTATGAGCAGTCCCCTGAACGTTCAACTGGACATGGCGGAATTCTGTGAGGCGACCGAGTTGTCGGCCGTCTACGTGATCGAAATCGTCGAGCACGGCATCCTCGAACCTCAGGGCGCTCAGCCCAAGGACTGGGTTTTCAACGACTACGAGCTGACCCTGGCCAAGCGCGCCGCCAAGCTGCGGCGCGACCTGGATCTGGAATGGGAAGGCGTCGCCCTGGCGCTGGACCTGCTCGAAGAAGTTCAGCAACTGCGGGCGGAGAACCGGATGTTGAAGCAGCGGTTGGGGCGGTTGGTGGTCGAATAGATGTTCTGGTGGTTTTGTATTGCCCGATAGGGCCTCTTCGCGAGCAGGCTCGCTCCCACATTGGTTTGTGTCGTGATCAAAATCCCCTGTGGGAGCGAGCCCGCTCGCGAAAGAACGATAACGCGGTATTGCGGCATCACACCTTCCTTGGCAACACCACGGTAAACGTCGTGCCATCTATCTCACGGGAACTGACTTCAATCGTCCCCTGATGGGCATCAACCACCTCCTTGACGATAAACAACCCCAACCCGAGGCTGGTAGTAGGCTCGCCGAGTTCTTCGCTGGCACTGCGCACCAGCGGATCGAAAATCGTCGGGATCGCATCGCAGGGGATCGGGGCTCCGTCGTTGTGCACCGTCAGCCGGACGCTGTCAGCCTCGCCTCTGAGGCGCAGCGTCACGTCACGTTTGCTTGAGCCATGCTGCAAGGCATTGCCGATCAGGTTTTGCAGCATCTGATCGAGCCGGCGCGGGTCCCAGTTGCCGCGGGTGTCACCCTGGACATCCAGGGTCGGATTGCATTCCGGTTGACTGGCGCAGGCCCGGGCAATCGCTTCACGCGCCGCTTCGGCCAGGTCCATGGGCGCCGGCTCGATCGGCAGGCGCTTGCCCAGGCGGCTGCGCACCAGTTCCAGCAAGTCTCCGACCATCACCGCCAGGTGCCCGGTACTGCGCAAGATATTGACCGCGCACTTGAGCGCATCACCTTCGAGCGCGGCTTTGCGCAGCAGTAGTTCGGTGGACATGCTCACCGCCTGCAGGGGCGCGCGCAGGTCATGGCCGAGGATCGCCAGAAAAATGTCCCGGGATCGATTGACCTGCTCGGCATAAGTGGCCGTGGACTCGGCCAGGGCCTCGTCGATGGCTTCGTTGAAACGGATCATGTCCTGGAAGTAGGCCAGATCAGGCGATTGCAGGCTGTTGACCCACAGGCGGATGACACAGGCGCGCAAGTGACGGAATTCGCTGGTCATCTGCACCAGATCAAAACCCACGGTATGGCGCAGCTCGCCGTGGCTGGCGCCTGCCTCGTCGAGGCTGGGAGTTTTCTCCGGTCCTTCGCCGCGCGCCTTGGCTGCCTGCTCGGCAGGTGTCTGGGGTTTGCACATGTCCCGGGCCGCAGCCTGCAGGATCGACCGGGCATGGTCGCGCAAGGCGACGCGGTCCATGGTTTCGGCGGCCGGGGTGATGGTTTTGGCGAACAGCTCCCATTCATCGACGATGCGATCAACGTGTAACACGATGAATTCGGAAAGACGCATGGCGATTACCTGTTCATGAATCGGGGACAGCGAGTCGAATAGTAGTCCCTTTGCCGGAAAAAGCACGACCGCTCATGCAGTGGCACGGGCGGACGTGCCAATGGCGGTAGATATGTGTTTTTGGCTCCCTGAATTTCGATACCCCGGAGCCTTTTCAGAGGCCATCCAAGCAGCTATTTGGACTTTTGTTTCAGGTGCAGGTGAATAAGCTGGTGGTTCTTTTCCTGTCATCAAGGTGATTCAAAAGTGTCTGATTTGCATGGAAGCAACTCACAGAAAATACCGGACGGAGTGTCCATCGATAGTCACGGGATACATTACCGTCGTGCAAAAGACGTGATCCCCGGCGCCATCAAAAATGCGCCGGTGGAGAGATTGAAGTCCCTGCTGGCGCTCAAGCCGCAAATGCCCGAGTGGTATAGCGGCGCGCGGGAGATCGACCGTCAATACCTCAAGCAGTTGATGGATGAGCGCTGGCGTTTGCAAGGCGTGCTGGATCAGACCCAGGGCGAGTTGAAGCATGACATCAATGCCTTCGCCGAACCGCTGCTCAAAACGGCTTTGCAGTCGAAGTTCACCACGGTCGAGAACTTCAACGAGCTCACCGTACACCTTGAAGTGCCGAGCAAGTTCATTTTCGGCATCGACACCGGGGCCAGTCGTGTTCGCCAATCCACGTTGCTGGAAGCGGCGCTGCACAACTTTGAAGAGGACGAAACCGGCGAGGGCGAAGTGCGTAATAGCTCCGGCATTTACCGCAAGGACAGCAAGGGCAACCTCAGCCTGGAGCCGGCCATCACCCTCCCGGCATTTGCAGCGTTGTGTCGAAGCCTGGACATCGGTAGCCAATACCAACGGCACATCAAGTCCGTCCTGTTGCCCGATACCCCCCAGGCACAGCGAACTTTGCAACAGGACTCGGTGGCCAGTGAAAAGGCCGCCTTCGATGTAGCGGCACTGATTGCCCTGTTGAAGGGCGACATCACCAGTCATGCCTACGGCCAGTTGAGAAAGATGCGTGACAGCCATGCCGACGTCTCGTTGTACGAGCAACCGTTGCATTGCCATCGTTTGTCGCTGATGGGCTTTCGGTTGACGGGCATCGTGCTGTTCAGCGCGGTCATCGAGCCCTCGCAGATAAAAAGCGAAATCGATGGTTTGACGCCCGCCCTGTTACGGTTCTGGATTGACTGGTCTCGCCGTATCCCTGTTCTGCCGGGGAAGGAATATGACCAGTTCAAATTGTTGCAGGCGTTCTTTGCCAATGGCTCGCAGGGCCTGAGCGAAGAGCTGCTGCGTCGGGACGACATTTTTCAGCAAAGCCGTTTGTCCGGACCATTGATCGCCTATGTGCCGGATGATCCTGATCATCCCCTGAAGGAATATCCTTCGGTGACTGCGTTCATGAAGGCGCTGTTGGGCCAGCTGAGAAATACCGACTACCAGTCCTTTTTCAGCCGTTTCGTCGCGCAGTTTGACAAAGGGGCGTTTTTCACCCGGGTCAACGAACGTCTCACGACCGTCACCTGGCATGAGCGCGAACCGCTCGACATGGGGCCGTGGTGGCGTGAAACGGCAGTCGAAAATCCCGATGCAGAACCCCTCACCAATCAGATTGCGGGGGATCTTTGGGATGCACTGTTTTTGGCACGCCGCGACAAGGCCATCGCCGATGCCCGACTGATTGCCGTCCCGACCGATGACGAGGATGCCAACGCACGCTTCAAGCGCCTGACCAGTTACCTGTCGATCGGTTGGAACGTTTTCAATTTTGCCGCGATGCTGGTACCCGGGTTGGGCGAAGCCATGCTCGGCATCATGGTCGCGCAAATGCTCGCCGAGGTGGTCGAAGGCATCGAGGACTGGAGCAAGGGTGACAAAGAAGAAGCCTCTGCCTACTTCAACGGGGTCTTGATCAACTTCGCGCAACTCGCGCTCATGGGTGCCGGACACGTGCTACCGGGCGCGGGTGTCACGCCGATCAAGGTTTCACCGTTTGTCGAAGGCCTCAAGCCGGTGGAGGTTGGCGGCAAGGAGCGTTTGTGGAGCCCTGACCTCGGTCCCTATGAACAACCTGTCGCATTGCCCGATGGGGCGATGGCCGGTGACACAGGGCTGTACCGTCATCAGGATCAGGACCTGCTGCGGCTCGATGACAAATGCTACGCAGTCAAGCAAGACCCGGGCACTGGCCAGCATCGGCTGCAACACCCGACTCGCACCGATGCGTATCAGCCGCTTTTGGAGCACAACGGCGCCGGCAGCTGGAAGACTGAACTCGATCAGCCGCTCGAATGGGACAAGGGGCAAATACTCAGGCGCCTGGGCGCTTCTGTGGATGGACTCTCCGATGAAACCCTGGAGCAGATTCTGACCGCCAGTGGCGTGCACGAAAATGTGCTGCGCCGGCTTCACGTCGAACAGGAGACTCCTCCCGCACTGTTGGCCGATACCCTCGAACGCTTCAAGGCTCATGCCGATGCACAAGCCTGCGCAGAGCAGATTCTGGCCAAACGGATCGGCGAGGAATGGGCCGATTACGCTGTGCGATCCATGACCGAAATGGGTGGCTGGCCCGGCGACAAGGCCATTGAAGTCTTTCAGGGGCCGGGGCTGACAGGCGCGGCGATCAAGGACGGCTATGCCGAGGCGTCACCAGCCAATACGCTGCGGATGACCTGGTCTGACCTGCTGGCGGGGGAACTGCCAGAGCGCGTGGTGGGTTTCCTTGACGAGCAAGCGCTTCGTGAGATGCTTGGCGAATGGTTTGCAGGTGATGCGCAGAAGCGTACCGAAGCACTGCGCGATCAATGGGCGGGGCAGGTGAGTCAGCGTAAAAGCCAGCTGTTCGACCTGTTGTACAAGCGACGGACCCGTTCGGACGATTCGTTGGTAAACCTGCTCAAGGGCGACTTTGCAGATATCTCGATAAGCCAGGCGCAAGAACTGCTGGGTGAAGCGCATCCCTCTGACGTGCAACACCTGAACGAAAAAAAACGCGTGCCGCTGCGCCTGGCTGAACAAGCCCGGAAGGCCGCCGAGCGATTGCGGGTAACGCGGGCCTATGAAGGCCTGTACCTCGACACCTTGCACAACGCCGATACTGCGCGCCTGGAGCTGCATTCACTGGCAGCCCTGCCGGGCTGGCCGGCGGACCTGCGACTGGAGATTCGTGAATATTCATTCGAAGGAACGCTGACCGACAGTCTCGGCCCCGTCGACGCGCCGATCCGCAAAGTGCTGATCCTGGATGAGGATGGCAAATACGAAGCGAGGGACGACAGCGATCAACATCTGCACGGCAAGGACAATCTTTATGTCGCGGTGCTGCACGCCTTGCCCGACACGCAACGAACCGCCCTGGGATTTGGCATCGACGAAGCGACGCGACTTGAGCAGGCAATTAAGGCCCGTCCATTGGATCGTTATGTATTTGAGCCGATCCTGCGGGACAACCCGAATTTCAAACCGGCCTACGACCCGAAGGTCATGCGCCTGCGTGGCGGTATGCCCGGATACGCACGGCAAGTGCCGCAGGGGCGGGGCTATCGACATCGCCTGCGTGCGCTGCATCCGAGCTTTACGGATGAAGAGATTGAAGCGCGACTGACGGCGTTCAGCCAGAACGGCGGATCGGTGGAGGCTAACCTGACCGCGCGGGAGAACGCGTTCAATCAATTCAACCGGACCATGCAACGCTGGATGAACTCACCGACGGCCTCCTTTCGGTTCTCTCCGGCGGGCGTTGCGGAATGGGTTTCGCGGGACAAGTTTTACACGGCGCTCAGGCAGTGCTTGCAGCGAACCGGACCGGAAGGGGTGCAGGTTGCGGGAATATTGCGGCCTCAAGCCTTGGTGCTCGACAACATTTCTCACTTGAGCCGGCATCTGGAGACGCTGCCCAGGCTGGATGTCGAATTCAGTCACGTCACCAGCCTGACCATGCGCAGTTGCAGGCTCGGTGCCGAGCACATGCCCTTTCTCGATTCCTTCCGCCAGGTGCGTTATCTCAACTTGCAGGACAATCTGCTGACGGCCGTTCCAGCAAGGCTCGGTGACATGAGTCATCTGACGGACCTGTCCCTCAGCGACAACAATATTGTGCTGGATGCGGTGGCAGTGGATCTCCTGAAGAAGCTGACCCGCCTCAGGTCCCTGGGGTTGCGCAAAAACCCGTTGGGCCTGGTTCCGGACATCAGCCGAATGCCACACTTGCAGTTCCTCTTGCTCGACGGCACCGGTCTGGATACCTGGCCTGTCGGGCTGTTTTCCCAGTCGCGACATCGCGCTTTCTATCTTGATTTGCGCTTCAACCCGATCAGCAGGATACCCGAGGTGGCACCCGGATCGTTTCGCGCCGAGTTGCTGGCACGCACGGTGATCAGCCGTGAGCCGCACTGGATCTCATCGGAAAATCTCGACATCCTGAAGTCTTACATCGAGTCGGTCGGCATGGACCCGGAACGTCTCTATCCACCGCGAGGTATGCTCGACAGTGCCGAGTGGGACGCGGGTATTTCCCAGCAGCAGTTGCCGGAAAAACTGAAAATCTGGGACGAGCTCGAGGATGAATTCGACTCGGAGCCATTCTTCAATGAAATCCGCAAGCTGACCGAATCCGCCGACTTCAAGGCTGGCGGCACCTATCAGTCAGAACTGACGGCCAAGGTCTGGCGCATGCTCGAAGCCATGGCCCGCGACAGTGAACTGCGAATTAAACTGTTCGATGAGGCAGCAACCCCCACCGAATGCGTGGATGGCGGTACGCAACTGTTCAATGCCATGGGCGTGCAGGTGTTGGTCAACGAAGCCTACGCCCTGGAGCGTGCGGACCTGATCGAAACGCAGTTGTTGGAGCTGGCCCTGGGCAAGTCCCGGCTCGATGGGCTCGGTGCCATTGCCCGTCAGCGGGTGTCTGAGCGGTTGGCGAGGGGAGAGCGGTTCCGCCGAAACGACGCGGGTGGCGAAGTGACCGGCACTATCGATGAAGTGGAAGTGCACCTGGCCTACATGACCGACCTGGCCGAGCGCCTGGATTTGCCATGGCAGGCGCGGGGTATGCAGTTCCGCAGCCTGGCCGAGGTCAGCCAAGAGATGATCGAGGCAGCATTCCAGCGGATCAAGGCGCTGGAGGAGGGTGATCTGCTGATCGACCGGATCTTCGAGCAACCGCTCTGGAAAACCTGGCTGGAGTCGACTTACCGCGAGGAATTGAATGGCTTGAAACGCCAGATTGACGCCACCATCGACTTGCAGGATGCGTTGCAGCGCAGGGCCGAAGGTACGCGGCTCACCACCGAGGAAAAGACTGCGGTGGAGGCGGAAATCAAGGGGCTGTGCAGCGAGTTGGGCAAAAGTGAAAGTGACTTTGCCGATGGCCGGCTGATGACTGATGAGGAATATGTTCAAGCCCTGGAAGACATCGATCTGCAGATTACGCAGTTGCTGAAAAAACTGACACGGGACGCGATGAATCGGGCCAAGCTAGATCGGCTACGGATTGAATCCGGCCAGTAACCATGCAAAAAACAGAGGCCTCTACACGCTGTGTATGAGGCCTTTGTCTGTCATGCGGTTACCGATTCAGAACAGGAAATAACGCTGGGCCATCGGCAAGGTTTGCGCTGGTTCACACCATAGCAGCACACCGTCGGCCTTGACCTGATAGGTCTGCGAATCAACGTCGATATTCGGCAGGTAGTCGTTGTGGATCAGGTCGGTTTTCTGCACGTCACGGCAGCCTTTGACCACGGCGATTTTCTTCTTCAAACCCAGGGCTTCGGGCAAGCCTGCATCTTGTGCGGCCTGGCTGATGAAGGTCATGCTGGTGGCGTGCAACGAGCCGCCGAAGCTGGCGAACATCGGTCGGTAGTGCACCGGTTGTGGTGTCGGAATCGAGGCGTTGGCGTCACCCATAAGGCTGGCCGCAATGGCACCACCCTTGAGAATCAGCGTCGGCTTCACGCCAAAAAATGCCGGGCGCCAGAGCACCAGATCCGCCCATTTGCCTACTTCCACCGAGCCCACTTCATGGCTGATGCCGTGGGTGATCGCCGGGTTGATGGTGTATTTGGCGATGTAGCGCTTGGCGCGGAAGTTGTCGTTGCCCTCACCATCGCCGGGCAGCGGCCCGCGCTGTTTTTTCATCTTGTCGGCGGTCTGCCAGGTGCGGGTGATGACTTCGCCGACCCGGCCCATGGCCTGACTGTCGGAGCTGATCATCGAGAACGCGCCGAGATCATGGAGGATGTCTTCGGCGGCAATCGTCTCGCGGCGGATGCGACTTTCGGCGAACGCTACGTCTTCGGCAATGCTCGGGTCGAGGTGATGGCAGACCATCAGCATGTCGAGGTGTTCGTCGATGGTGTTGCGGGTGAACGGTCGGGTCGGATTGGTCGAGCTCGGCAGCACATTGGCAAAGCCGCAGGCCTTGATGATGTCCGGCGCATGACCGCCACCGGCACCTTCGGTGTGGTAGGTGTGGATGGTGCGGCCCTTGAAGGCGGCGAGAGTGGTTTCGACGAAACCGGATTCGTTGAGGGTGTCGGTGTGGATGGCCACCTGCACATCGAACCGGTCGGCCACGCTCAGGCAGTTGTCGATGCTCGCCGGTGTGGTGCCCCAGTCCTCATGCAACTTGAGGCCGATGGCACCGGCCTTGACCTGTTCGATCAAAGGCTCCGGCAGGCTGGCGTTACCCTTGCCGGTCAGGCCGATGTTCATCGGGAACGCGTCGGCGGCCTGGAGCATGCGCGCCAGGTGCCACGGACCGGAGGTGCATGTGGTCGCATTGGTGCCGGTTGCCGGTCCGGTGCCGCCGCCGATCATGGTGGTGACGCCGCTCATCAGCGCCTCTTCGATCTGCTGTGGGCAGATGAAGTGGATGTGGGTGTCGATGCCGCCGGCGGTGAGGATCATGCCTTCGCCGGCGATGACTTCGGTGCTGGCGCCAATGGCGATGTTGACGTTGGGCTGGATGTCCGGGTTACCGGCCTTGCCGATCGCGGCGATGCGCCCGTCCTTGAGACCGACGTCCGCCTTGACGATGCCCCAGTGGTCGATGATCAGCGCGTTGGTGATCAGGGTGTCGACCACCTCGGCGGCCAGTAATTGGCTCTGACCCTGGCCGTCACGGATGACTTTGCCGCCACCGAATTTCACTTCTTCGCCGTAGGTGGTGAAGTCCTGTTCCACTTCAATCCACAACTCGGTATCGGCCAGGCGCACCTTGTCACCGACAGTGGGGCCGAACATGTCGGCGTAGGCTTGACGGGAAATCTTCATTCGTTCGCCTTGAAATTCAATTGAATTTGAAATCGTTCGCTGCGCTCACAATCGCGAGCAGGCTCGCTCCCACAGTTGACCGCATTCCAATGTGGGAACGAGCCTGCTCGCGATGGGGTCGGTGCTGACAACGCATTAATCAGAGGTCACCCATGATCCGCCCGGCAAAGCCGAACACCCGACGATGCCCCGCCAAATCCACCAACTCCACCTCGCGGCTCTGCCCCGGCTCGAAGCGCACCGCCGTGCCAGCGGGGATGTTCAGACGCATGCCGCGGCTGGCGGCGCGGTCGAACGTCAGCGCGTCGTTGGTTTCGAAAAAGTGGTAGTGCGAGCCGACCTGGATCGGCCGGTCGCCGCTGTTGGCCACCTTCAGGCTGAGGGTGCGCCGACCGACGTTGAGTTCGATCTCGCCGGGCTGGATCTGGTATTCACCGGGAATCATCAATGGGCTCCTTGGAGAATCTTGTAGTACAGGGCGGTCGGCTTGTAGCGGCCGCTCGGATCGCAGGCGTAGTCGGGAATTTCACCGGCGCGGGTATAGCCCAGTGATTGGTAGAAGTCCTCGGCGGGCGAGCCGGCTTCGGTGTCGAGGTAAAGCATGCCGCGCTTGTGCTGCAGGGCGGCCGCCTCCAGGGCACTCATCAGTTGTTGGCCCAGACCACGACGCCGCGCATGTTCGCGCACCAGCAGCTTCTGCACTTCGGCACGGTTCAGGCCGTTGGCTTTCTGGCACAGACTCAGTTGCACGCTGGCCTGCACCTGCTCGTCCTTGACCACCACCCATAGCAACACATTGCCCTTGTTCAGGCTGTCCTGGACCTCATCGAAATAAGCGTGAGCCTGGGTCGCATCGAGGTCAGCCATGAAGCCGACACTGGCGCCATAGCCGACGGCATCGAGCAGCAGGTCGATCAGGCCCTGGCGGTAATGCGCAAAGCTTTCGACGTTGACGCGTCGCAGTTGGGCGGGGTTCATGGGCGATCACTCCTTGTTGACGGCGGGTGGTTGCGCGCCAGGATTGAGGGTCAGTTGCATGAAGGTCAGGTCCAGCCAGCGGCCGAACTTGGTGCCGACCTGAGGCATTTGTCCGGTGGTGATAAAGCCGATGCGCTCATGCAAGCGAATGGAAGCGGCGTTACCGCTTTCGATGGCGGCGACCATCACGTGCTTGCCGCAGCCTTTGGCGCGTTCGATCAGCGCTTCCATCAGTTGTGGACCGAGGCCGTTGCCGCGCTGGTCGCTGCGCACATAGACCGAGTGCTCGACGGTGTGTCGGAAACCGTCGAAGGGTCTCCAGTCGCCGAACGAGGCGTACCCGAGCACCGTGTTGTCGGCATCGACAATCACCAGAATCGGATAAGCCTGGGATTGCCGGGCGTTGAACCAGGCCTGGCGGTTGTCGAGGTCGACCGCTTGCTCGTTCCAGATCGCCGTGGTGTTGAGTACCGCGTCGTTGTAGATGTCGCGGATGGCTGGCAGATCGGCAGGCACGGCATCGCGGATGTGGTAAGTCATGGCACGGCCTCAGGCGATGGGTTGGTGGACGGTGACCAGTTTGGTGCCGTCGGGGAACGTGGCCTCGACCTGAATTTCCGGGATCATTTCCGGGATGCCTTGCATCACTTGTTCGCGGGTCAGCAGGGTGGTGCCCAGGTGCATCAGATCGGCCACGGTCCGGCCGTCGCGAGCGCCTTCAAGCAGGGCTGCGGAAATGTAGGCCATGGCCTCCGGGTAATTGAGTTTCACACCGCGAGCCAAACGCCGCTCGGCCACCAGGCCGGCGGTGAAGATCAGCAGCTTGTCTTTTTCGCGTGGGGTCAGGTCCATTGTTGCAATCCGTATTCGGCAGTTAAAGGTGTTGGATCTGTGAATACAAATCCCACAGAAAAGCAATTCAGGTGTTCCATATTCTTGGAGGTATTGCATCGCGGCCAAGCAACGCAGGCCTAAGCAATCGCCACAAATCAATCAACCACCCCCGCGCCAACAACGCTTCACTGGCCAGGCACCGTGCAACCAGCAACCCCGGCAGTTGGGTCAGATCCCCGCGCACTTCGTTGGGCAGCGAACGGCAACGCTCCAGCAGTTCGCTGTCGATCTCACCCGTCACCAGCAACGTAGCAAACACCGGTTGCCCATCGAGCCCGATGGGCGACTCCAGCAAACCGTCCGCCCCGACAATGCGCTGGCGTTCATGCCAGAGCAACTGGCCGTCGCGGCGGATATCCAGTTGCGCCTGGAAGTGCCCGAGATCGAAGCGCTCGCCGCTGGCGGGTCGACCCAATGCAACCACGTCCCAATAGAACAAGCGGGCATCGCCTTCAAGGTCAATAGAGGTACTGAGTTCCGCCTGGGCCGCGCTGAAAATGATCGTCTCCTGGGGCAGCCACTCCAGTGTCGCACCGGCCGCCACACGCAAGTCCAGCCGCTGATAGGCGGGGCCGGCGGCGCGATACCACTTGGCCGCGCCGGGGCTGGTGATTTGTGCCCAGGCATCGCGCTCGACACTGGCCGAGATGTCCAGCCGATCACCGCCGGCAATGCCGCCGGGTGGGTGGACGATGATGTGCTGGCAGACTTCTGGCCCTTCGGCATACAGGTGTTTTTGCACCCGCAACGGACCTTTGTGTCGGCGCTGGACCGGGCGAGTGGTGTTGTCGAATCGAGCGTAGCCCAGCTCCAGTTCGGCGTGCCAACTGGGGGTAAACAAGGCACCAGATGCGGGAAGAGTCATAGTCAGTGCTTATCCGGAAGTTGTCAGGATGTTGCAAAGGCTGTGCCGCAAGGTATCCCGGGCAGGAGGCAACTATTGCTGGGGCTTGCGCACCAACAAGGGGCGCACTATGAAATGCCGAGCAACAAATTGGTGCTTAACCACCTTTTAGGCATACATATGTACCGCCATCCGTGCTTCCAAAGAACTCAGCATCCAAGCGTCCGCTCCCTCCTTCTGCGGGGCGACTGAACGTCTTGGAGTTTATTGATGACCACCGATACAGATCGTGAAAATGCTCGAAAAATGCTTGAGCAACTTGCAACGCTACCACTTGAGCAACCCGCCAAGGCCGCGCCGGTGCTGCCACCTGTCAGCCCTCCCTTCATTTGCGAAGACGATGCTGCGTATTGGGTTCACCAACATGAGCGTCTGAACGACAGAGAGTACGGTGCACTCATTTTGCAGCGCCCGGATGGCAAGTTTGTCGCGACAACACCTATCCAGGGTGAGGCAACTTCGTTTGATATGGAGCGTTTGCTGAACTACGACCGGCAGACCCAGACGATCAGCCATCCAGCCGGATACCTTTGCGTTGGCAAATGGCATAGTCATCCGGACATTTACAAGAGTATTGCCAAGGCGAATCCAACCTTCAACTCTGATCAGGTCAAGTTGTTCAACGCGCTGCCTTCGATGCCAGATGTCCATGGTGCGTTCAATCACCGGGACTTTTTTAAACATAGTTATGTTTCAGATCTTTCCGGTTCTCTGGTGGCTTATTCCATTAATCCACCGGACTCAGCCTACAGTCCTGTATTCCGAATGGGCCACAGACCCGAAGACATGGTCAGAAGGATCGCGGTCATCGGTCACATGCGTGTCCTGGAGCCAGGCACCCTGTGGGGTGGGCTGCGTGGCCCGATCACTGCTGAATGGACTCCCTACCAACCGGTCATACCCGGGCCTCCCAAACTCCAGCCGTTTTTTACGGGTGTTTTTGAAGACCCGGCCTCGGCGTTGAACGATGCCTTGAATCGTGTGCCAGCGACAGCGGGACATCAGCGTGTGGGTTTTATCCTCAAGCGTCGCGACCGTGACGAATACATCGCGACATTGCCGCTCAATCGACCTGATGGACTGTTGGCAATCGAGCAGGTATTTCCTGCCATTCCAGGCAGTTTTCGGTTACCAGACAATCAGACGTTGGCAGGTATGTATCTGGGGCCAGAGTCGCTGGCGACGCCACTACCGGAAAAAGAGGCTGACTTGTATCAGCAGTTTTTCTCACCCCAGTCATTGGTATTCAGTGTTCAGCAGGCTCGGGAGTCAGGTTTGGTTGACTCCTCCGTGGGTTATTCGGTGTTCCGCCAGACCCCGGACGGTGCATTGCTGAAGTACCACAGCACGTTTTCTGAAGCCGAAGCCTGGGTTATCAAGACCGAAGGGGCGATGGGCGTCAACATCGATAAGCTCTTGTTGGGTGGACATCTGAGCGCTAAGGATTTTGTCTTGAGTGTTGCAGTAACGGGCGTACTGACGGTCGAAAAAAGCAGCCCGCTCTGGGATGTTGGCGGCGTGGTGGGTTCTAAATGGCTGCCCTATGCAGGGGCAAACCGCATCACCACGGATTCTGAATGAGCGCTGACAGTTCACTGCTCAGATCGTAACCAGCCCACGCACGCCCTCGGTTTCCATGTTTTCACCGCGACCCTGTTGCACGATTTCACCCCGGGACATCACCAGATATTGGTCGGCCAGTTCGGCGGCGAAATCGTAGAACTGTTCGACCAGTAGAATGGCCATGTCGCCCCGGGCCGCGAGTTTTTTGATCACGGCACCGATCTCCTTGATCACCGACGGCTGGATGCCTTCGGTGGGTTCGTCGAGGATCAGCAGGCGAGGGCGGCTGGCCAGCGCGCGGCCGATGGCCAGTTGTTGTTGCTGGCCACCGGACAAGTCGCCACCCCGGCGCTGCTTCATTTGCAGCAGCACCGGGAACAGCTCGTAGATGAACGCCGGCACTTCCTTCGCTTCACTGCCGGGAAAGCGCGACAGGCCCATCAGCAGGTTTTCTTCCACGGTCAGGCGGCCGAAGATTTCCCGGCCCTGCGGCACGTAGGCGATCCCGGCGTGCACACGCTGGTGCGGCTTGAAGGCGGTGATCGGCTTGCCTTCCCAATTCACTGCGCCTTCCTTGGCTGGCAACAAGCCCATCAGGCATTTGAGCAGGGTGGTCTTGCCCACGCCGTTACGGCCGAGCAAGCAGGTGACTTCGCCGACCTTCACGTCAAACGTCAGACCGCGCAGGATGTGGCTTCCGCCGTAGTACTGGTGCAGTTTTTCGACTTGCAACATTCTCAAATACTCCTCAGATCCCCCTGTGGGAGCGAGCTTGCTCGCGATGGCGTCGGCACACTCAACATCGTTGGTGACTGATGCACCGCTTTCGCGAGCAGGCTCGCTCCTACAGAGGGATGTATTTGCAGGCTTAACGACCGAGATAAACCTCGATCACCCGCTCGTTGTCCTGCACCTGTTCCAGCGACCCTTCGGCCAGCACGCTGCCCTGATGCAACACCGTGACGTGGTCGGCAATCGAGCCGACGAAGCCCATGTCGTGCTCCACCACCATCAGCGAGTGCTTGCCGGCCAGACTCTTGAACAGCTCGGCGGTGAATTCGGTTTCGGCGTCGGTCATGCCCGCCACCGGTTCATCGAGCAGCAGCAATTGCGGGTCCTGCATCAGCAACATGCCGATCTCCAGAAACTGCTTCTGACCGTGGGACAGCAGGCCGGCCGGGCGATTGACCGACGAGGTCAGGCGAATGGTCTCCAGCACTTCGGCGATGCGGTCCTTTTGTTCGCCATTCAAGCGAGCGCGCAAACTGGCCCATACCGACTTGTCGGTCTTCTGCGCCAGTTCCAGGTTCTCGAACACGCTCAAGGCTTCGAACACCGTCGGTTTCTGGAACTTGCGGCCGATACCGGCCTGGGCGATCTGAACTTCGCTCATTTGCGTCAGGTCCAGGGTTTCGCCGAACCAGGCCTTGCCGTGGCTGGGACGGGTCTTGCCGGTGATCACGTCCATCAGCGTGGTCTTGCCCGCGCCGTTGGGGCCGATGATGCAGCGCAGTTCGCCGACGCCGATGTACAGGTTCAGTTCGTTCAGCGCGCGGAAGCCGTCGAAGCTGACACTGATGTCTTCCAGGGTCAGGATGGTGCCGTGGCGGGTGTTCAGGCCAGGTCCGACCCGTTGACCGAGGCCAATGGCATCGCGGCTGCTGCCGGCATCCTTGTTCGGTTCCACGGGGAAGAACGCCGGTTCGAGCATGAATTCAGCCGTTGCAGTAACTCTCATTGCTCACCTCTTTTCTTCAACAGGCCGATCACGCCTTTGGGCAAATACAGGGTCACGACAATGAACAGCGCGCCGAGGAAGAACAGCCAGTACTCGGGGAATGCCACGGTGAACCAGCTCTTCATACCGTTGACCACGCCGGCACCGAGCAACGGGCCGATCAACGTCCCGCGCCCGCCCAGTGCTACCCATACTGCTGCTTCGATGGAGTTGGTCGGCGACATCTCGCTCGGGTTGATGATCCCCACTTGCGGCACGTACAGCGCACCGGCCAGGCCGCACAACACCGCACTCAAAACCCACACGAACAACTTGAAGCCGCGCGGATCGTAGCCGCAGAACATCAGACGATTTTCCGCATCGCGCAGCGCGGTCAGTACACGTCCGAACTTGCTTTGCGCCAGGCGCCAGCCGATAAACAGGCTCGCCACCAGCAACAGCACCGTGGCGAAAAACAGCACCGCGCGGGTGCCCGGTTCAGTGATGCCAAAGCCAAGAATCGTGTGGAAGTTGGTGAAGCCGTTGTTGCCGCCGAATCCGGTTTCGTTGCGGAAGAACAGCAGCATGCCGGCGAAGGTCAGGGCCTGGGTCATGATCGAAAAGTACACGCCCTTGATCCGCGAACGGAAGGCGAAAAAGCCGAACACCAAGGCCAGCAACCCCGGCGCCAAAACCACCAGGCACAGGGTCCAGAGGAAACTGCTGGTGCCAGTCCAGAACCACGGCATTTCGCTCCACGACAGGAAGGTCATGAACGCCGGCAAGCCATCTCCCGAGGCCTGGCGCATCAGGTACATGCCCATGGCATAGCCACCGAGGGCGAAGAACAGGCCGTGGCCGAGGGACAGCAGGCCGGCGTAACCCCACACCAGATCGAGCGCCAGGGCGACGATGGCGTAGCAAAGTATCTTGCCCACCAGCGTCAGTGTGTAGGCCGAAACGTGCAGCGTGCTGTCCGGCGATATCAGCGACAGCAGCGGTAGCGCCAGCAGTAGAACGAGGATCACCGCACCGACGGCAATCGAGACTCTGGGGCCGGCTTTTTGGGTCGCGGTAACGAGCAGGGGCTGGTTCATCAGTCGATCACCCGTCCTTTGAGTGCGAAGAGGCCTTGCGGACGTTTCTGGATGAACAGAATGATCAACGCGAGGATGAGGATTTTGCCGAGCACGGCACCGATCTGCGGTTCGAGAATCTTGTTGGCGATCCCCAGGCCAAACGCCGCCAGCACGCTACCGGCCAGCTGACCGACACCGCCGAGCACCACCACCAGGAACGAGTCGATGATGTAGCTCTGGCCGAGATCCGGGCCGACGTTGCCGATCTGGCTCAGGGCCACGCCACCGAGGCCGGCAATGCCCGAGCCGAGGCCGAAGGCGAGCATGTCTACGCGCCCGGTGGGTACTCCGCAGCAAGCCGCCATGTTGCGGTTCTGCGTCACGGCGCGAACATTCAGGCCCAGGCGCGTCCTGTTCAGCAGCAGCCAGGTCAGCACCACCACAAACAGGGCAAAGGCAATGATGACGATGCGGTTGTACGGCAGCACGAGGTTAGGCAGCACCTGAATCCCACCCGACAGCCAGGCCGGGTTGGCCACTTCGACGTTCTGTGCGCCGAACACCAGGCGAACCAGTTGAATCAGCATCAGGCTGATGCCCCAGGTGGCGAGCAGGGTTTCCAGTGGACGGCCGTAGAGGTGGCGAATTACCGTGCGCTCCAGCGCCATGCCGATAGCCGCGGTGACGAAAAACGCCACCGGCAGCGCGATCAGCGGATAGAACTCGATGGCCTGCGGCGCGAAGCGCTGGAACATCAGTTGCACCACATAGGTCGAGTAGGCGCCGAGCATCAGCATCTCGCCGTGGGCCATGTTGATCACGCCGAGCAGGCCGAAGGTGATTGCAAGCCCCAGGGCGGCGAGCAGCAGAATCGATCCAAGTGACATACCGCTGAATGCCTGGCCGAGCATTTCGCCGACCAGCAGTTTGCGCTTGACTTGAGCCAGGCTGGTTTCGGCCGCCGTGCGTACATTGGCATCGGCTTCAACGCCAGGTTCGAGCAAGCCTTCGAGGCGGGTGCGGGCCAGCGGGTCGCCGGTTTCGCCGAGCAAGCGCACAGCGGCCAGCCGTACAGCCGGGTCGCCATCCACCAGTTGCAGGTTGGCCAGAGCCAGGCTCAGTGCGGCGTGAACGCCTTCGTCCTTTTCGCCCTCCAGTTGTTGGTCGAGGAATTTCAACTGTGCCGGCTTGGCACTTTTCTGTAGTTGCTGCGCAGCGCTCAGACGGAGTTTGGCGTCGGCGGCGAGCAATTGATGACTGGCCAACGCGGTGTCGATCAGACCCCGCAGGCGGTTGTTCAGACGCAGGGTTTTCGGCTGGCCGTCGACGGTCAATTCGCCTTGTTGCAGGGCGTTGATCAGCTCGATACGGGCCGGATCAGGCTGCGCCGCCCAGGTTTCCAGCAGCCTGGCTTGCTGCACGGGATTGGCGGCGACGAAGTCTTCGGCGTCGCCGGCGTGAGTGGCCATCGGCAGTAAAAATGCGATGGCGAAGATGAGACGATAAAGGGCGGTGGGCATAGATAGTCGCCTTGACGCGGACATTGTGGGAGCGAGCCTGCTCGCGATAGCGGTTGTTCAGTCACAGAAATGTTGAATGTGCCGCCGTCATCGCGAGCAGGCTCGCTCCCACAGGGATTTGTGTCAGGCCCGAATGCTTGGGCCCGACACCCAGTGGCTCAGTTGCTCTTCACCGCATACTCCGGCTTCTTGTCGTTGCCCGGGATGAACGGGCTCCACGGCTGGGCGCGGATCGGCCCTTCGGTCTGCCACACCACGTTGAACTGACCGTCAGCCTGGATCTCGCCGATCATCACCGGTTTGTGCAGGTGGTGATTGGTCTTGTCCATGGTCAGCGTGTAACCGGACGGCGCAGCAAAGGTCTGGCCGGCCAAGGCTTCGCGGACTTTGTCGACGTCGGTGGATTTGGCTTTTTCCGCCGCTTGCGCCCACATGTGGATGCCGACATAAGTGGCCTCCATCGGGTCGTTGGTCACTGCCTTGTCGGCGCCTGGCAGGTTGTGTTTCTTCGCGTAGGCCTTCCAGTCATCGACGAACTTCTTGTTCACCGGGTTCTCGACCGATTCGAAGTAGTTCCACGCCGCCAGGTTGCCCACCAGTGGCTTGGTGTCGATGCCGCGCAGTTCTTCTTCGCCGACCGAGAACGCCACGACCGGAACGTCGGTGGCTTTCAGGCCCTGGTTCGCCAGTTCTTTGTAGAAAGGCACGTTGGAGTCGCCGTTGACGGTGGAGATAACCGCCGTCTTTCCACCGGCCGAGAACTTCTTGATGTTGGCGACGATGGTTTGATAGTCGCTGTGACCGAACGGGGTGTAGACCTCTTCGATGTCCTTGTCGGCCACGCCCTTGGAGTGAAGGAACGAACGCAGAATCTTGTTGGTGGTGCGCGGGTACACGTAGTCGGTGCCGAGCAGGAAGTAGCGCTTGGCGCTGCCGCCTTCTTCGCTCATCAGGTATTCAACGGCAGGGATCGCCTGCTGGTTCGGCGCCGCGCCGGTGTAGAACACGTTTGGCGACATCTCTTCGCCTTCGTATTGCACCGGGTAGAACAGCAGGCCGTTGAGTTCTTCGAACACCGGCAGTACCGATTTGCGCGACACGGAAGTCCAGCAACCGAACACCACCGCGACCTTGTCCTGGGTCAGCAACTGACGACCCTTCTCGGCGAACAGCGGCCAGTTCGAGGCCGGGTCGACCACTACCGGCTCGAGCATCTTGCCGTTCACGCCGCCCTTGGCGTTGATCTCGTCGATGGTCATCAGCGCCATGTCTTTGAGCGACGTTTCGGAGATCGCCATGGTGCCGGACAACGAATGCAGAATACCGACCTTGATGGTCTCGGCGGCCTGGACAGTCCAGGTCATGCCCATCGCGGCGATGCTTGCCGAGAGTGTGAAAGCCTTGATCAAACTGCGACGCTTCATTGTGCGATCTCCATGAACTTATGAGTTTTCTTGGTTGGCAGATGCGGACTACTGAAGGGGTGTTTTGCAAGGGCTGTGCCCGGTCGGCAAAAGGCAGGGAAATGTCGTTTTAGAGCGGTTGAACGGTTTGATGGCGCACCATGAGGGATCGCGTCTGGCGCGTTGGTGCGAAGAGTTGCGCCAGATTGGGGCGAAGATTATGTGAGCAACAAAAACCGACTGTGGGAGCGAGCAAGCCCGCTCCCACAAGGTCAGCGGTGCAACAAATCAGCTTTTGATGCAGGTTTCAAAACCATGCCCGCCACCTTCGTATTCCGGGCCGTAGTAGTACTTGGTGAATGAAGTTTTCCCGTCAGGGGTTGTAGCAATTTTCGCAATTCCGATGCCGTAATCCTTGAGCGACGGATCCGTATGGGCAAAATAAATCGCCAGGGAACTCAAGTTGGCGGCAGCAAATCCGTCATACCGGGAGTTGTCGAGCAACGTCAGCGTAAAACCGTAGGCGCCGTGTTCTCCGGTACTCTGTTCGGCATTGAGCTTCATCTCGACAACACCTTCGAACGGACCGATATGGCTGTCCATTCCAGTGCATTGATACCGACCACTGTAGTCAACGCCAGTAAAGGGTGGTTGCACTGCCCATGCGGGCGCTGAAACAAGTGCAATGGATGCGATGAACTTCTTGAACATGTTTACCTCTTTCCGCTCTTGTAAGAGTTGTGGCGATTAAGCTGTAGGAATAATCGTCATTGAAGTGCGCGAGGGTTTTATAGTTGAGCTCGCGAGTGCGGAGTATGAGCGTGATGGAGAACTTGTTAAGCGCTAACTTAATACGGAGTTTTTCCAAGCGTAAATGTAGTTTGAAACTTTTTAATTAAATGTGACATTAACGACGTCGCATCAAGCCGATGAAGAACAACCCGCCAATTGCAGCAGTGGCAACACCGATGGGCAAGTCTTCGGGGGCGATCAATGTCCGGGCGGCGACGTCGACCCAGACCAGAAACACGCTGCCGAGCAATACGCACACCGGCAGCAATCTTCGGTGTTGAGCGCCGACCAGACGCCGCGCAATGTGCGGTACCATCAGCCCGACAAAACCGATCGAGCCGCTGATCGATACCAGCACTCCGGTCATCAATGACGCAATCAGAAACACTCGCAGGCGCACGGTGCGTGCATTCAGGCCCAGGGTCACTGCTGTCTGCTCGCCGGCCATCAGCGCATTCAGCGGTCGCGCCATGCCCAGCAGCAACGCCAGCCCGAGCAACACACTGGCTGTCGGCACCGTCAGCAGCTCCCAGCGTGCCAACCCGAGCCCGCCGAGCATCCAGAACATCACCGCCGAACTGGCTCGATGGTCGCCCATGAACAGCAGCAAATTGGCTATCGCCATCATCACGAACGACACCGCCACGCCGCACAACAACAAGCGATCACTGTCGAGGCGGCCGTGGCGATTGGCGATCATCAGCACCACCAGCATGCTCAGCAATGCACCGATAAATGCCGCGATGGGCAAGGTCAGCAGGCCAACGATCTCACCGACATGCAGCACCACGATCACCGCGCCTAACGTCGCGCCGGACGTGGCGCCAAGTAAATGCGGGTCAGCCAACGGGTTGCGCGTCACCGCTTGCAGCACGGCGCCGATCAACGCCAGGCCGGCGCCCACCAACGCGCCGAGCAGCATGCGCGGGACGCGGATCAGCCAGACGATATGCTCTTGTCCAGGGTTCCAGTCCGGCACACCGAAACCGAACAGTTTGTGCAACAGGATGCGCCACACCACATCCAGCGGCACCCGTGCCGGGCCGAAACCCAGGGACACCACGCACGACACCAGCAACAGGGTACCGAGGGCGATCAGCAACAGGGCGTAGCGACGGTTGATCATTCGCCGTGGAAACCCATGGCCAGGGTGGCGACCGCCAGCACGTTATCGATCCCCGGCGTGGCCTGCACGTAAGGGATGACGATGAAGCGCTGGTGCTTGATCGCGTCCACCGATTGCAGGGCCTTGTTGCTCAGCAGGAATTGAATCTTCTGTTCGGCAGTGATTTCGCTGTAGTCGACGATCACGATCACCTGGGGGTTGCGCTCGACCACGGTTTCCCAATTGACCCGGGTCCAGCTCGCGTCGACATCCTCCAGGACATTGCGTCCGCCAGCGGCGTCGATCAGTGCTTGCGGCATGCCCAGACGCCCCGAGGTCATGGCCCGGTCTTCGCCGCTGTCGTACAGGAAGACCCGCGGTTTTTCCGCGGGCAGGTCTTTGCGAATATTCGCCACTTGCGCCTGCATGTCGGCGATCAGGGCATTGGCGCGGTCCTGCACGTCGAAGATTCTGCCGAGGTTGCGCAGATCGTTGTAGGTGTCTTCGAGACTGGCCGGGGGGCGTTTCATCACGAAGGCGCAGGATTCGCTCAGCTCGTACACATTGATGCCCAGCGGTTGCAGGGTTTGTGGCGTGAGATCGCCGCCGATACGCATGCCGTAGTCCCAGCCGGCGAAGAAGAAATCGACGTTGGCATTGAGCAGGGTTTCCACCGACGGGTACTTGGCCGCCAGTTCCGGCAGGCCTTCGAGAATACCCTGCATCTCGGGTGTCACGGCCTTCCAGCCACTGATGCCGCTGTAACCGGCCATCCGTGGTTTGAGGCCGAGGGCGAGCATCATCTGAGTCATGTTGATGTCGTGGCTGAGGGCGTGTTGTGGTGCCTGCTTGAAAGTCACTTCGCGGTTGCAGCTTTTGATTGTCAGCGGGTAATGGGTGGCTTCGGCCAATGCCTGGGCGCTGCCCAGCAACATCACGAGAGAGAGGCAGGAGCGCAGCAGGGAACGCAAAGTCATGGTTGGGTTATCCAGGTGATTCGTGGGTAGCCGTGCAGCGGATGTTCATCGATCAGCGCTTCGACGCCGAACACATTGCGCAGTAGCGCAGTCGTCAGGACTTCTTTCGGCGTGCCGCTGGCGACGATGCGGCCGTGGTCGATCACGTACAGCCGATCACAAAAAGCCGCCGCCAGATTGAGGTCGTGGATGCTCGCCAGGGTGCCGATGTTCAAGCGCGTGACCAGCTTCAAAAGCTCAAGCTGATAACGCGGATCAAGGTGGTTGGTCGGCTCGTCGAGGATCAGCAATTGTGGTTGCTGGGCCAGGGCGCGGGCGAGGATGACTCGCTGTTTTTCACCACCGGAGAGCGTGACGAACCCGTGGTCTTCGAAGCCCTTGAGGCCGACGGACTCCAGGGCCTGATTGATCAGGTCGCGGTCTTCAAGGGTGTCGCCATCGAACAAGCCTTTGTGCGGCGTGCGGCCCATGGCGACGACTTCCTCGACGGTCAGGTCGAAGGCTTCAGGGAACTCCTGCAGCACCACGGCGATGCGTTGCGCACACCAGCGCGAGGATTGCTTCCAGACGTTCCGGTGATCGAGCCTGACCTCGCCGCTTTCCGGTTTACTGAAGCGCCAGGCACAGCGCAACAGGCTGGTCTTGCCGCTGCCGTTGGGGCCGATCAGCCCGACGAACTCACCGGCGGCCACGTGTAGCGAGGCGTCACGCAGCTGGAATTGGTGATGGCAATGGCCGTGACCCAGTGGAGACCAGGTGAGTTTTGTGAGGTTCAGCGAGGTCATGCAGTTGTTCTTGAAGTTTCTGGAGCGGCGGATGACGCCATCGCGAGCAGGCTCGCTCCCACATTGGAACACGGTCAAATGTGGGAGCGAGCCTGCTCGCGATAGGGCAGCGACGAAAAGTGCGGGAAGTCTACAGTGCTATCGATCCCGCGCATCTCGCCTGTTTCATGATGAAGATGAGGCGCTCACAGTCTGCCGGGCGAAGCGTGACAGCAGCACACGGTCGAGCACCCAAACCGCCACCAGCGAAGCACCCACCAACGGGAAGGCCAGCGCCAGGGCGAACATGATCACCATCGCGGTTTTCCATTTCGGCAGGTCGTGGCGCAGCGGCGGCACGCCGAGTTTTCCTTGCGGACGGCGTTTCCACCAGATCACCACACCGCTGACCGCGCTGAGCAAAATCATCAGGCAGATCAGCAACACGACAATCTGGTTGAAGGCGCCGAACATCTTGCCTTCGTGCAGCATCACGCCGATTTCCGTGGCGCGGGCGACGCTGCCGTATTGCTCGAAACGTACATCGGCCAGGACCTTGCCGGTGTACTGATCGATGTGCAGCGTGGCGTCATTGCGCGGGTCGTCGGCGAACAGCGCAATGGTGAAAACACCGGTTGCATTGGTCGGCAGGGTGATGCTGTAACCCGGTTCGACCTTGCGCTCTCTGGCGATGTTTTGTACATCCTGCAGGCGGATGGTCGGCGAGGCAGGACCGGCCGCTGCACCGTCGTGGGCCATGTGCTCGGCATGGTCGCCGGACATCGGCATCGGCGTGTTTTCCATGGCCCATGGCACGGTCTGACGGGTGGCGGTGTTGAGGCTGCGAGCCTCGACGTCGGACTTCGGCACGTCATCCCACATGGCGGCCGGGAACACGTTCCACACTTCGGCGTACTGCTTGCCCCAGAAGCCGGTCCAGGTCATGCCGCTCAGCAGCATCACCAGCAGCAGGGACGCGCCCCAGAACCCGGTGACCGCGTGCAGGTCACGCCACAATACGCGCCCACGACTGTTCAGGCGCGGCCACAAAATGCCTGCCGCCTGACCGCGTGGCCACCACAAGAAGATGCCGGACACCACCAGCACCACGCCCCAACCGGCGGCCAGTTCGATCAGCCGATCGCCGACGGTGCCGATCATCAGCTCGCCGTGAATCGCGCGGGCAATGGCTTGCAGGTTTTTCTTGGCGTCTTGCTCGCCGAGGATGTCACCGTGGTACGGATCGACGAACACATTCAGTTCGTTGCCGCCATTGAGCACGACAAACTGCGCGCTACGTTCAGCGCTGACCGGTGGCAGGTACTGCTTGATCGTGGCTTGCGGGTACGCGTCTTCCACGCGCTTGAGCAGGTCGTCGGCCGGCACTGTGTGATGACCGGCCGGAACGTTGAGCAGGCTGCTGTACATCAGCGAGTCGAGTTGCGGTTTGAACAGGTAAATGGTGCCGGTCAGGGCCAGCATCACCATGAATGGCGCAACGAACAATCCGGCATAGAAATGCCAGCGCCACGCCAGGTTGTAGAAATTCACTTTGGGCTGTTTCATCACGCGTGCTCCACTTGGCTGGATCTTTTAGTTGTTTGATTGGCGGTTGCCTTGCAACCGATCGCGAGCAGGCTCGCCTCCCTGTAGGAGCGAGCTTGCTCGCGAAGCTTTTAGAAACTCATATCCACCTTGGTCCAGAGCGTTCGCCCCGGTTCCTTGATGGCTTGCGGGTCATTGGCCGGGTAGCCGAAACCGGCGTTGCCGGCCAGGTTCAAGTGCTCGGCGTAAGCTTTGCCGAACAGGTTGTCGACGCCGCTGCTGACCTTCCAGTTGCTGTTGATCCGATAGGCACCGTTGAGGGAAAACACGCCGAAGCCCGGCGTCTTGCCGAAATCCTTGCCGACCACGTTGCCCTTGTTCTGGTCGATGCGGTTTTGCGCGGCAACCACTCTCCACAGTGCGCCGGCGCTCCAGTTTTCTTCGCTGTAGGTCAGGCCGAAACGGGCATCCAGCGGCGGCATTTGCGGCAATGCACTGCCATCGCTGCTGTTCTTGCCCCAGGCGTAGGCCAGGGTCGCGTCGGCTTTCCAGTTGTCGGTAAGGTTGTAAAAGGCGCCCAGTTCGCCGCCCATGATTCGCGCGTCGATGTTTTCGGCTTGTGAGGTCGTACCCATCATCGTCGGGGTGTAGTTGAACAGGATGTAATCGCGCACTTGCCCGACGTAAGCCGAGGCCCAGGCTTCGAGGTCTTCGGTCTTGTACTGCAGGCCGAAATCGAGCTGGGTGGTTTTTTCCGGCTTGATCGAATCGAAGGCATTCACCGAACCGGCGGGGCCGGACTTGGGTGAAAACAGCTCCCAGTAATCCGGGAATCGCTGGGTGTGACCTATGCCTGCATACAAGGTGGTCGGGCTGTCGGCCAGGTCATGCTCGTAGCGGATGAAACCGCTGGGCAGGGTATCGGCGCGGGTGTCGTCGGCGGTCGGATTCGGGCGGGTCATCATGCCCGAGCCGATGGTCTGCCGAAAATCCTTGGCCGAGGCACGGTCCAGGCGTGCGCCGCTGATCAGGCGGTCACGGTCGGCGTACCAGGTCAGTTCGCCGAACACGCCGTAGTTATGGAAGTCGGCATCCTTGGTGTACGGCAGGTCCTTGTAGGTGTCGACACCCATGGCGCCACGCTGGCGATGCTCGTTGGTCTGCGCGTCGATGCCGCTGATCAGTTGTACGTCGGCCCAGCGCCAGGTGCCCTTGACCCGTGCGCCGAGGGTGCGGCGGTCGACGTTGGAAGCCATGGGCCCGGCCATCATCCCGGTGCCGGACGGTGTGCGCAGGGTGTAGTTGTCCATCACGTGGTCGGCGTAGTTGTAGTAGACCTGCGCCTCGACCTTATCCAGCACCTCGCCGATGTTGGACTGCTCGAAGCGCAGGCCGAGGCTTTCGCGCAGGAACTGCGAACCGTCCATGCCGCGCCCGGCGTAGCGGGCTTCACCATCGCCACGGCCGGCGGTCAGTTCCAGCAAGGTGTCGGTATTCGGCGTCCAGCCGACGGCCATGTCGCCATTCCATTTGTCATAGCGCGACGCCACGGTATCGTTGTTGCCGTCCTGGTAGTCGTCGGAGTGCGCGGTGTTGCCGATGACCCGCACATAACCCGACTCACCGCCGGCGGCAGCGTCCACCAGTTTGTCGAAGCGACCGTAGGAGCCGGCCAGTACGCTGGCGTTGACCCGCGTACCGAGCTCGCCGAAGTGTTCCGGCTCGCGGTCGAACAGAATGGTCCCGGCCGAAGAGCCCGGGCCCCACAGCACGGTTTGTGGGCCTTTGATCACGGTGAGCTTGTCGTAGGTTTCCGGCGAGATGTAGGAGGTCGGGGCGTCCATGCGGCCCGGGCAGGCACCGAGCATCATGCCGCCGTTGGTGAGGATGTTCAGCCGCGAGCCGAACATGCCGCGCAGCACCGGGTCACCGTTGGTGCCGCCATTGCGCACCATGGCAAAGCCGGGGATGGTCTTCAGATAATCGGCGCCGTCGCTGGCCGGCACCGGTTGGCGCGGGTCCTTGGGGTTGGTGACGATGGTCAAGGGCGAGCTGGGCGCAACGGCGGTAATCACCGTCGGGCTCAGTTCTTCACTGTGATCGGCATGATCATCGGCCAGCGCAGAAGGCGCCAGCAAGGCACCGCACAGGATGGCGGTGGCGTGCCTGAAACGAACACGGGATTCGTTCAGGGCATAAGAGGCTTGGGCAGGGCTCAAGCACGGGACAGCGGAAAACCTGGACATGACAATTTCCATCGAACAGTCGTAAACGACACGGCCGGCAGTCTGAGGCTGTCCCTGTGGGAGCGGGCTTGCTCGCGAAAGCGGTGTGCCAGACGACATCAACGTTGACTGACACTCCCTCTTCGCGAGCAAGCTCGCTCCCACAGGTTGCTTTGGCTGTCTTGCGGGCCGTGTGAAATCAGAAGTGAGTGTTTACGCGACGACGGGCGGGGCGCGGGTGCGGGCGCCGGGGAAGAAGGATTGCCGGGCATGGCCCAAGCGTGGGGAGGGGGTGGTGAAGGTGTTGACGGGCGGGATGACGAAGTTGGCGAAAGACACGCCACCGGTCAGTGCCGGGCAATTGAACAGCAGGCTGCAATAGCCGCATTTCTCCCACAGCACATGGTGGCCGGGGGCCGGCGGGCAATGCTCGGCGGTGGCTTGCGTGGCATGGTCGGCATGCTCCATCGCCGACATATCCATGTTCATGTCCATGCTCATGCCAACAGGCATGGTCATCGACATGGCGCGCGAATCCATCGGCATCGACTGGGAAATCAGCGGACCGATAAAGATCATCAACATGGCGAACAGGCTGATCCAGCTGCCGCGTGTCAGGCTCAATGTCTGATCGCGTGACCTGGATGACCTGGATGACCTGGATGACCTGGATGACCTGGATGACCTGGCGCTAAGCGGGCGCATGGGCGTTTTCAGCTCAGGCGATTACGGCTTGTGCACGTGCGCTTGCATGGCGTCCGGCGCCTGCTGCTGCACCGCGACTTCGACCGTCACGTCACCGGACTTCTCGAAGTGCAGCGTCATGGGGAAGCGCTTGCCGTCAGTGAGCAGGCTGCGGTCCTTGAGGCCCAGCAACATCACGTGATAGGCCATGGGTGCGAAAGTGACCTCGCCTCCGGCGGGCACTTCCACGCTCGGTACGTGCTGCATTTTCATCATGTCGCCTTGCATCACGTGCTCATGCAATTGCGCTTCGCCCGCTATGGGGGTGTCGACGCTGAGCAGGCGGTCGGCGGTCTTGCCTTCATTGTTGATCACGAAATACGCCGCAACAGTGGGCGCATTGGGTGGCAACTCCTGGGACCACGGATGAGCGATTTCCAGTGCGC
Organism: Pseudomonas sp. IT-P74; assembly: GCF_949768175.1. Taxonomy (NCBI): domain Bacteria; kingdom Pseudomonadati; phylum Pseudomonadota; class Gammaproteobacteria; order Pseudomonadales; family Pseudomonadaceae; genus Pseudomonas; species Pseudomonas sp. IT-P74. The sequence goes on from NZ_CATKQD010000013.1 coordinate 33,584, forward strand.
CGACCTTGTATTCGTGGGCATTGGCAAAGCAGGCAGGCAGCAGCAACGCAGCCAGAACGATGAGTTTGTTCAACATGGCAGTTCTCCGGAACGATTTAAAACGCAGTCAATTGCGAGAAAGAATCACACCAGAGGGGACGCACGGGGGTTGAGACTCGGCCATTGCTGGCGCGGTGACGGGCTTTCGAGCGAGGTATCGGGCAGGCTTCGGTTGGATTCGAAGTGCGCAAAATACAGCTGTGGCGAATGCCCCGGCAGCGCCACCAATGGCGCAGAACCGGAACAGCACCAGCAATGCTGCATGTTGGAATGAACGTCGTTTTGCGGGGCTTTCTGTTCAAGATCCCCGATGGAAATCGCCACCATCCTGGTGCCGCTGGAGCTGCAGAAACTGCCCCACAACAACTGTTCGGCAGCTGACTTCGCCGTTTGCGCCATCGCTCCGGACATCGGCATGGCGAGCATGTTGAACAGCACTGCGAAGCAGGCTATCCAGGCAATTGCGAGCCGTTGTCGGGACATGGGACAAAATCCGTTTGGGTGGGCGATCAGGCGCGGGCTATTTAGCCTGATCAGGGCCGATAAGTAAAAAGGCGGCGTGCGGTTTGGTGTCGCAGCGCCTGAATCAACAGGTCCAACATGCGTTGAGCAATTTCTGGTTCGCCGTTATGAAAGAGTGTAGCGACTTCGATTCGGAATGCTTGGGCAAATGTCGGATCACTTTGGATACGTGCACGGATGGTGTGGTTGACGTCTCTGAACGCCAATCGAACAAAAAATCCATCTCCCGAATCTTCCTCCTTGCTGGATTAAGTTGTGCGTAACAGTCTTGTTGATCTGTAGGTTCGCGCCTCTGTGTCGCCAGACAGGACGCCTTCGCGGGCTTGCCCGCGAAGGCGTCCTTGGGGCGTTCGCAAAAGTCAGGTTTATAACCGCTCCGCTATTGCTCGTAGCACTTCGGCCACTGCCGGAAACTCCCGATCTACCTCAGGCAACACCGGCCGTTTCAACACCAGCACCGGCACCCTGCGCTCCCGCGCCACTTCCAGCTTCGGCTCAGTAGCGGTGCTGCCGCTGTTCTTGCTGATCAGCACATCGATATTTCGCCGTTCGAACAACTCACGTTCATCGTCGATCAGGAAGGGCCCCCGTGCGCCGATCACTTCGCAGCGCTCGTTGCCCGGATACACGTCCAGTGCGCGCAGGGTCCAGAATTGCTCCGCGGGAATTTCGTCAAGGTGTCGCAGGGGCTCGCGACCGAGGGTGAACAGCGGTCGACGGAAGGGCTTCAGGGCTTCGATCAGTTCGGGCCAGTCACTGACTTCGCGCCAGTCATCACCCGCCTGGGCTTGCCAGGCAGGACGCCGTAGCGCCCAGCAGGGAATGCCACTCAAGCGCGCGGCGGTCGCGGCGTTCTGGCTGATTTGGGCGGCGTAGGGATGGGTGGCATCGAGCAGCAGGTCGATACCTTCATCGCCAATGAATTGCGCCAGACCCTCGGCGCCGCCGTAGCCGCCGACGCGCACCTGGCAATGCAGATCGGTCGGCACCCGACCGACACCGGCCAGGCTGTAGATATGCTGCGGTCCCAGCGTGCGGGCAATGGCCATGGCTTCGGTCACGCCGCCGAGCAACAGGATGCGCTTCATTGAAATGCTCCGGCATGGCCAACGATTCCGCCCTGGCGATCGATGGCGAAGACTTCCACCTGAACCTGCGCCGGCACCACGCTGCGGGCAAAGTCCAGAGCATGCTGACAGACTGCATCACCCAGGGCGATCCCGGCCGCGGCGGCCATGGCCAGTGCCTGCTGGCTGGTGTTGGCTTCGCGGATGCTCTGCTGCAACGCCGCATCGGCGCCGACCTGCGCCGCCCATAGCGCCAGTTGCGGCAGGTCAATGCTCGAATGGCGACTGTGCAAATCCATGTGCCCGGCCGCCAGTTTGCTGATCTTGCCGAAACCACCGCACAGGCTGAGTTTATCCACCGGTACTTTGCGCAGGTGCTTGAGCACGGCGCCAACGAAGTCGCCCATTTCGATCAGGGCGATTTCCGGCAGGTTGTAGACCCGGCGCATGGTGTCTTCGCTGGCGTTGCCGGTGCAGGCGGCGATGTGCAGGTAACCGTTGGTTTTCGCCACGTCGATGCCCTGGTGGATCGAGGCGATGTAGGCAGCACAGGAAAACGGCCGGACGATGCCGCTGGTGCCGAGGATCGACAAGCCGCCAAGAATGCCCAGGCGCGGGTTCATGGTTTTGAGTGCCAGTGTCTCGCCGTTCTCGACATTGACCGTGACCTCGAAACCGCCGCTGTAGCCGAGTTCGTCGGCCAGTCGAGCCAGGTGTTCGCTGATCATTTTGCGTGGCACCGGATTGATCGCGGGTTCGCCGACGCCCAGCACCAGCCCGGGCCGGGTCACGGTGCCTACGCCAAGTCCGGCCTTGAAGCGCGTCCCCGGTTCGCTGCTCAGACGCACCTGGGAATAGAGCAGGGCACCGTGGGTCACGTCCGGATCGTCACCTGCGTCCTTGAGGGTTCCCGCTTCGGCGCCGTCCTCGGTGAGGCGGCAGAATTCCAGGCGCATCGGCACCTGTTTGCCCTTGGGCAATACGATTTCCACCGCATCGGCCGCCGTGCCAGCCAGCAGCAGGCGCGCGGCGGCGAGACTGGTAGCCGTGGCGCAGCTGCCGGTGGTCAGGCCGCTGCGCAGGGGGGCGGGTTGTTCGGCGGTTTCGTCACGCATCGAAGGGTTTCGTCACATCCAGCAAGGTAATCGGCAAGGCCTGGCGCCAGGTGTCGAAGTCGCCCAGCGGCTGTGCCTGGGCGATATGAATGCGGGTCAACTCCCCGCCATGTTGCTCGCGCCAGGCCATCAGGGTCATTTCACTTTGCAGGGTGACTGCGTTGGCGATCAGCCGGCCACCGGGTTTGAGTTCGGCCCAGCAGGTATCGAGTACACCCTCGCGGGTGACACCGCCGCCGATGAAAATCGCATCCGGCCGCTCCAGCCCGGCCAATGCTTGCGGCGCGCTGCCGCGAACCAGTTGCAGGCCGGGAACGCCGAGGGCATCACGGTTGTGTTCGATCAACGCTTGTCGACCCGTATCTGCCTCGATGGCCAGTGCGCGGCAACCGGGGTGAGCGCGCATCCATTCGATGCCGATCGAGCCGCTGCCGGCGCCGACATCCCACAACAATTCACCGGGCACCGGAGCCAGGCGGGCGAGGGTGATGGCGCGTACATCGCGTTTGGTCAGTTGGCCGTCGTGCTGGAAGGCCGAGTCTGGCAGGCCGGCCAGTCGCGACAGGTGCAACGTGTTCGGTTCGGCGATGCACTCGATGGCGATCAGGTTCAGGTCGGCGATCGGCGGATCGCTCCAGTCGCTGGCGATACCGTGGACATGTCGTTCGGTTTCACCGCCCAAATGTTCGAGCACGGTTATCCGGCTCGGACCGAAACCACGCTCACGCAGCAGTGCGGCGATGGCGGCGGGGCTGCGGCCGTCGTTGCTCAATGCCAGCAAGCGCACGCCGCTGGACAGGTGGGCATTGAGTGCGGCGACAGGCCGGGCCACCACCGAAAGGGTGACCACCTCCTGCAAGGGCCAACCCATACGCGCAGCGGCCAGTGAGCAGGAGGACGGGGCGGGTAGAATTCGCATTTCATCACTGGATAAATGTCGGGAGAGACTGGCTCCTACCCCGAAAAACATCGGATCTCCGCTGGCCAGGACGCAAACGGGTTCCCCCTGTTTCGTCAAAACCGGGTCAAGGGAGAAAGGACTGGGCCACAGTTGCCGCGCACCGCGGATGCAGGCCGGCAACAAGTCCAGTTGACGTTGGCCGCCAATGATCCGAGTAGCGTTCAGCAGAGCGTGACGGGCATTTTTGCCAAGCCCCTTGAAGCCTTCCTCTCCGATGCCTACCACTGTCAGCCAGGGGGTCATGCTGTTCCTCTTCTATCAATCGAAGCCAAATCATCACGCTGTCGGTCCGTGTCGACCTGTGCGGTTGTGCATCATAGCGCGGTGTGGGTTGTATTCGCCTGTCGCCAGTGTCTGAAAAGTGGTCGGGGCTTATCCAGTTAATGGCTCTTTTTCAGGTCGAATCTCTTCATTCTGATTTCGAGCCGCTTGCGTTCCATGAGCGATCTTTTGCTGTCGAGTATGTTTTTGTCCAGTTTAAGATAAACGCGTTGCTGGATGATTTTTGCGGCGTGGTCTTCCATGTTGAAGAATAGAAAGCCACTTTTTTTGACTGTAATCACTAACTCAAGATTAAAAACTGCGATTTCAAGAAAGCCTTTTGAATCGTAGCGTGTGGGTATTACTTGAAAACGCTCTCCCAGGGAACTTTGTTGGTCCAGTGAATAAAGCGCCGGCTGGTTGGGTTTCAATGCGTCGAGCGTGTCAATCATGGCGTTCCCTTGTCGGCGATCCGGCATGGTTTGAGCGCTTTGCACCAGAAACTCGGCAATGCTTTTCGAAACAGAGTGTTGAGTGCGGGTATAGATGGCATCCTGATAGACAGACCAACCGAAAAAATTCAACGTCGTAACGTATTCATTCAGCCAGGTTGTCGAGTCGGCGAAACGACTGCCGACCATGTCTGCGGACTGGGTGGCTATCTGTGTGCAATGGGTGAAGTCGTCGTAATCTTGCAGTGAAAGTTCTTCGGTGCATGAAATAAGATTGTGGGCAGTCAGTATTCCATTCGGTTTTTCAATGTTCATTTTTTCTCCTTTGGTGTAGCTGGTTTTTTTGCTGTTATTTTTCTTCGGGCTGCGGTGAAAAGTACAAGAGTTGGTGTATGGTTTAAATAATTCGGGTTGGTTGAATTGATTCTTGCTGTTAGCGTTTTTCGCTGATTGTTCAACTAGAACCCGGGATGGCGGTCCAGGCTTGAAGCGAAAAGCCTGGGCCCGGGATCACGCTTTTCGTCGTCAACCTGCCAGGGTTTTTCATCAGGCCGGACAAAGCAGGCATAATGCTGTCCTTCGTCTTGTACCGGTCGTCCTGTGAAGTCACGTCAGATACCCAACCGCTTGCGCCCTTCCGCCTGTCCCGGGTTGTTGCGTGTCGTCCAGGCATTGGACGGTGGTATTTGCCGGATCAAACTCGACGGTGGCGCCATCCGTGCGCAACAGGCAATCGCTGTGGCCGATGCCGCTGAGCGTTACGCCAGCGGAGCGATCGAGGCGACCAACCGGGCCAACCTGCAGATCCGCGGCATTGGCAACGAGCGAGTGGTATTGATCGACTGCTTGCTGGCCGCCGGTTTGGGGCCACGCACGGCGGCCGGCGACGATGTGCGCAACCTGATGCTCAGCCCCGGCGCCGGAATCGATCGGCGCATGCTGCTTGACACCCGCCCGCTGGCCGGGCAGATCCTCGCCACACTGCAAAGCCACGAAGCTTTCCACGACCTGAGTGCCAAGTTCGCCGTGCAACTCGATGGCGGCGAAGACCTGGCGATGCTCGAGCATCCCCATGACCTGTGGCTCTCGGCGTTTCACCAGGGCAGTGAACAACGGCTGGCATTCGGTCTGGCGGGATGCCCGACGGACAGCCCCGTCGGTTCGGTTGCACTGGCGGACGGGCACGCGCTGGTGGTCGCGGTCCTTGAGTTGTTCCTTGAACTGGCGCGCCCCGAGCAGACACGGATGCGTCATTTGCTGGCCGAGTACCCGATCGAGGGCATGCAGCTTCGACTGGCCGAGCGAGTGCCGCTGCAAGCCGTTGTCGGTTGGCAGCGGGTTGCGGGCTCCAGTGATTTGCACTTGGGTGCGCATCCCCAGGCCGAGCCCGGAGTTGTCTATGTGGGGGCCGTGCCGCCACTGGGGCGGCTCGATCCGGCGATGCTGCGGGGCGTGGCGCAACTGTCACGGGAGTTCGGTGATGCCAGTCTGCGCTTCACACCCTGGCAAAGTCTGCTGTTGCCTAATGTCCGCACGAACAATGCCGCCGAAGTCATGGGGCGTTTGCAACGCTTGGGCTTGGCGTGTGAAGCCGGTCAGCCGTTGTCCCGGTTGATCGCCTGTACCGGTTCCAACGGTTGCGCCAAGGGGTTGGCCGAGACCAAGGGCGATGCCTTGCAACTGGCCGCGCTGCTGCACCGCCATGGACCGGCACAGACCATACACCTGAGCGGTTGCCCGCGTTCCTGCGCCGCCGCGCATACAGCGCCCGTCACATTACAGGCCGTCGCCCACGGTCACTACGATCTCTATTTTCGCGATGCAGCGCAGCCGGGTTTCGGCGCACTGCACGCACGCAATCTTACTATTGAAGCGGTCGCGGCCCTGCTCGACGCCCGCTCACGGAGCGCCCTTGATGCTTGATTACATCCGCGACGGTCAGGAGATCTATCGCAACTCCTTCGCGATCATTCGCGCCGAGGCCAACCTCGACCGAATCCCGGACGATCTGGAGAAACTCGCGGTTCGTGTCATTCACGCCTGCGGCATGGTCGAGGCCATCGATGGCCTGCAGTTTTCCGAAGGGGCGGGCAAGGCCGGGCGTGATGCGCTGGCGGCTGGCGCGCCGATTCTGTGCGATGCGCGGATGGTTTCCGAAGGCGTTACCCGCGCGCGGTTGCCGGCGAACAATCCGGTGATCTGCACCTTGCGCGACGAGAGCGTTCCGGAACTGGCCCGTGAATTGGGTAATACCCGTTCAGCCGCTGCGCTGGAACTGTGGCGTCCGCACCTGGAAGGCAGCGTGGTGGTCATCGGCAACGCCCCGACGGCACTGTTTTACCTGCTGGAAATGCTCGACGCCGGTGCGCCGAAACCGGCACTGATCCTCGGTTTTCCAGTGGGCTTCGTCGGCGCAGCCGAATCCAAGGCCGCGCTGGCGGCCGACAGCCGTGGCGTGCCTTTTGTCATTATGCAGGGACGCCTGGGCGGTAGCGCCATGGCTGCCGCTGCCGTCAATGCCCTCGCTACGGAGATCGAATGATGCAGCAACCTGGACGTTTGATCGGCCTCGGTGTCGGCCCCGGTGATCCGGAACTGATTACCGTCAAGGCCCTGCGTTTGCTGCGCGAATCCCCGGTGGTGGCGTACTTCGTGGCCAAGGGCAAGAAAGGCAACGCCTTCGGTATCATCGAGGCGCATCTGCAGGAAGCACAGAACCTGTTGCCGCTGGTGTACCCGGTGACCACCGAAGCTTTGCCGGCACCTCTGTCCTACGAGCAAGTGATCAGCGACTTCTATGATGACGCCGCCACAGAGCTGGCGATGCATCTTGATGCGGGCCGTGATGTGGCAGTGATCTGCGAGGGCGATCCGTTCTTCTACGGCTCCTACATGTACTTGCACGACCGGCTTGCCGAGCGTTATCAGGCTGAAGTCGTGCCGGGCGTGTGCTCGATGCTCGGCGGGGCCTCGGTGCTCGGTGCGCCGCTGGTGTATCGCAATCAGAGTCTGTCGGTGTTGTCCGGTGTGTTGCCGCACGACGAACTCAAGCGTCGCCTGGCCGATGCCGATGCGGCCGTCATCATGAAACTGGGGCGCAACTTTCCCAAGGTTCGCCAGGTGCTGGAAGAACTCGGCCTGGCCGAACGCGCGTTGTACGTCGAGCGCGCGACCATGGCCAATCAGAAGATCGTGCCGCTGGATCAGGTCGAGCCGATGTCCTCGCCGTACTTCTCGTTGATCATCGTTCCCGGTGAAAGGTGGCAAGGCTGATGACTCGTCCAGTTCCGGCGATTGTCATTCTCGGCAATGGCAGCCTCGCTACCGCACGCAGCATTCAGCAGGTGTACCCCGAAGCCCTGATCCATGGCCTGGCCGAACGGGTCGAAGGCGCGGATCGGGCCTATCACGAATTCGGCGCGACCTTGCGCGAGCTTTATCAACAGGGCACGCCGATCATTGCCCTGTGCGCGGCCGGGATCGTGATCCGCACCCTGGCGCCCTTGTTGCTCGAAAAAGGCGTTGAACCACCGGTATTGGCGGTGGCCGAAGACGGCAGCGCCGTGGTTCCACTGCTGGGTGGTCTTGGCGGAGTGAATGTGATGGCCCGGGAGATTGCCGCCTCGCTGGAAGTCGCCGCGGCGATTACCACCAGCGGCGAGTTGCGTTTCGGCACCTGCCTGCTCAACCCGCCCAGCGGTTATGCCCTTGGTGATCTGGAGCTGGGCAAGCGTTTTGTCTCCGATCTGTTGGCCGGCGAAACGGTGCGCATTGAGGGTGAAGCCCCGTGGCTGGTGCAGGCGCAGTTGCCCGAAGATGCGCAGGCTCGATTGGCGGTGCACGTCAGTCATGCCGAACGGGCTCCCGCGGCCAACGAATTGTTGATCTACCCGCGCAATGTGGTGGTCGCTGTGGATGCCGGCGTGGAGAGCATCGCGCAGGCGGTGCGCGACGCATTGCATCAGGCAAAAATTGCCGTGCAGTCGCTGGCTTGTCTTTTGGCTGCCGACATCGAAATGGCCAGCCCGGGGTTGCGCGAAGCGGCGCTTGAATTGGGTGTGCCGTTGCGCTTTGCCCAGGCTGAGATGGTGCTTGGCGAACGTCTGAGTACCGCCATTGGCCAGCCCGTTTCCATGCTTGATAGCGACACTGTTGCCATTGCGGTGGCAGAGCATCCGCTGGACCCGTTGCAAATCGGCCGCCCACGTGGACGGCTGGCGGTGATCGGCCTCGGGCCGGGCGCTGCTGAACTGATGGTGCCGGCCGTGAAGGCTGAACTGGCCCGCGCCAACGATGTATTGGGTTACGAAACCTACGTGCGCATGGCCGGGCCGTTTCGCGACGATCAGGTGCTGCATTGCACCGACAACCGTGAAGAGATGCAGCGCGCCCGACACGCTTTCGAGCTGGCGGCCCAAGGGCGTTCGGTGGTGGTGGTTTCATCAGGCGATCCAGGTGTTTTCGCCATGGCGGCGGCGGTGCTGGAGGCGCTGCACGAATCCACCGACGTCCATTGGCACAACGTCGATCTCGAGATTTTGCCGGGGGTTTCCGCCTCGCTGGCAACAGCGGCTCAGGCCGGTGCGCCGCTGGGGCATGACTTCTGTGTACTGTCGCTGTCGGATAACCTCAAGCCATGGTCGATCATTGAAAAACGTCTGGATCTGGCTGCGCAAGCTGATCTGGCAATGGCGTTCTACAATCCGATCTCGCGTTCCCGGCCTTGGCAACTGGGACGTGCGCTGGAGATCGTCGCCCAACATCGCGCACCTCAAACGCCAGTCGTGCTTGGGCGTGATGTCGGACGTCCGGGGCAAACATTACGGGTGACGACGCTCTCTCAATTGACTCCAGACCAGGTCGACATGCGGACCATGGTGTTGATTGGCTCATCCACGACTCGTGTGTTTCATCGTTCGCAAGGAATGTCGTGGGTTTATACACCGCGTAGTTATGGTGATAAATTAATTGATATTAACTAAGTGATATGACGGTTCAGTGCAGCGTTGCTCGAGCTGGATTGCTCGACAATGGCTGCGTGTTTGTAAGACTTTATGGTCGCTTACATATATCGACATTTAATCGGGTTTGATAGCGGGGTTGGGGTGGTTTAGATTCGTTTTGTCTCTATTGGAGGCTTAAACGAATTTAAAGGAGTTGCTCGATATGGATATTGCGGAAGGTTTTATCACTCACAAACAATGCACCGATATTGGGAAGGCGCGTCTTGCCAGGTCGAAGTCATTGTTGAATAGTGTCCCTCGTGTAGAAGCATTAACGTCGACCACTGCGTCGAGTTCACCCAAGGCATTGAACGAGTCTAGCCCTACCAAGGACTTGGATGCTTTGGTTTTGGGTAATGCGCTGATTGGTTATGGCGATAATATTTCGCTTGAAAATATGACGATTATCGAAAACCTCATAAAGTTTTCGAAGTTGGAGGCCGATCGCGAAACTAAAGATAGTCATAGCCCTGCCGCCTGGCACCGGGCCTTTCTCCAGTGTATGGAGGATATGGGGTGTTCTGTTCCCATCAACGCGAGTATCGAATACAAGAAAAGGACTGGCAGCGGGACAATGAAAAATGTTGTCACCACTATTATCCAGGCAGGCGTTGAAGCGGCAAAAAATGCCATTCCAGGTGCAACCGTGCTAGGTGCCGTTGCGGACAGCACGTTGTCAGCATTGGAAAAAGAACCTGAAACAATCAAGGTTTTCAACTATGAAGTGACCAAGGCCAAGGGTGTAAAACTGGCCTTGCTGCCTTGCGAGCAAACGAAGAACGGATTGGTTTTGGTTTCGTTTTCGTCCGTTAATCATGTTGGGGATCAAGTGGGTGCTGGTGTTTTGTTTTTGGATTTGAAAATTGCAAGTCTCGATATTTATCAGGGCTCCAACTTTCTCGCTTTTAATCCTTCTGCTTACGCTGAAGTAAAAGAGGATGTCGAATTTATCCTGGCGCAGAATCGAAAAGAAGTGTTGGCTAAAAGATTTCCGCGACGCAGGCATTGAACTCAACTAAGCCAGGGTCAGAGGCTGATGGTCTCTGGCCTGTTTGAAACAGAGGGAGAGGGGCTGCCCGGTTTGCATCATTGGCTGTTGCAAGGAGTGCGATGCAGGCATCGTGCAGTGGTGAGGTGCGTGGATGTTTCGAGTCCACTGGCCCCACGACTTGCCTGAACCGGAGCGCTTTGTGTTCAAGGCACCAAGTACCCCTTCACCCCGGTGAAGATGATCTGAGCCGCCAGTGCACACACGAACAACCCCATCAATCGGCTGACAATCTGCAACCCCTGGTCGCCGAGAATGCGTTCGATACGACCGGACAAAAACAGCACCACGCCCACGGTAAAACTGGCCAGGGCAATGCTGACAATGGCCGTGAGCTTGTCGTCCCAGTGCGGCTGGCTCACGCCCATCACCAGCAAGGCGCCGATGGTGCCGGGACCGACTGTCAGCGGGATGGTCAGTGGAACGATGGTGACATCCTGCTGCACGTTGTCGGTCTGTACCGCCGATTTGCCTTGTGCCATGCCCAGCGCCGAAATGAACAGCACACTGCCGGCGCCAATGCGGAATGCGTCCACGGTAATGCCGAAAACACTGAAAATTACTCGGCCGAACAGGTACAGCAGCACACTGGAGACCAGGGTGGCAACCGCTACTTTCCAGGCCAGCCGACGCTGTTCCTTGCGCGAATAACCACGGGTCAGGCTGATGAAGCAGGACAATACGAAGAATGGGCTGTAGAGCACCAGCATCTTCAGATAAACGCTGAACAACACATGGAGCATGGTGCCGGGCTCACTGGCAAGAAAAGTCGAGTGGGAGTCTATCAGGGGTTGCGGAGTCTGTCGGCTCAGGACGTTTGGGTTGTCGTGCGATTCTGCAGGTCACGCTGGGCGACCCAGTGCTCGATCAGTTCGCGCAACTGCGACAGCTCCACCGGCTTGGCCATGTGTCCGTCCATGCCGGCCTGGCGCGCGCGCTCTTTGTGTTCGGCAAGGATATGGGCGGTCAACGCCACCACAGGGGTGCGAGCCCGCTGGTTACCGACTTCCCATGCGCGCAATTGCTGGGTGGCCGAGAAGCCGTCGAGGATCGGCATTTCGCAATCCATCAGCACCAGGTCGTAACGCTGGGCTTTCATCGCCTGCAGGGCTTCTTCGCCATTGCAGGCGGTATCCGGTTGCAGGTTGAGCTTGCTCAGCATGCCGCGGATCACCTTGGTCGAGATGCTGTTGTCTTCAGCCACCAGAATGCGGAAGTCGCAAGGGACCTTGACCGGCAGCGTCGGGCCGATTGGTACGGGCTGGGTCGCGACGAGCCCTTTGTTGCGCTGGGTCAGTTCGTCGGCCAGGGTGGTTTTTAGGGTGTAGCCGGCAACCGGCTTGGCGAGGATGCGCTTGATCCCGGAGTTGCGCGCGATGATCTTGCTCGGTGCGTTGCTGATGCCGGTGAGCATGATCAGCAGGATGTCATGGTTCAGGCTCGGGTCTTCCTTGATCTTGGCCGCCAGTTGCATGCCGGTCATGCCGGGCATGTTCTGATCCAGCAGGACCACATCGAAGTAATCACGCAAATGAGCCTTGGTACGCAACAGGGCCAGCGCTTCCTTGCCGGAAGGCGCGGCGCTGACATTCAGGCCCCAGGCGCTGCATTGTTGCACCAGGACCTTGCGACAGGTCTCATTGTCGTCCACCACCAATACCCGCGCACCTTGCAGCGGGCCGTCGAGGTCGGAGGTCGGGTGTTCCAGGCGATCCGGGTCCAGTGGCAGGGTCAGCCACAGGGTGCTGCCCTGGTTGTTGCCGCTCTTGATCCCGAATTCCCCCTGCATCAGGCGGATCAGTTGGCGGGCAATCACCAGCCCCAGGTTGCCGCCCAGCCGGGTGGCCGAAAGAAAATGCCGGCTGTGCAGTTCGGCGTGCATCAGGGCGTCGCGTTCTTCGGCGTCCATGGGCTCGCCGCTGTCCTGCACGGCGATACGCAGGCGTGGTTTGGTGTTGCGTTCGTCGAGCGCCACGACGATCAGGATTTCGCCTTCATCGGTTTTTTTCAGGGCGTTTTCAAGCAGGCTCAACAGCGTCTGGCGCAAGCGTGTCGGGTCACCGCTGATCACTCGCGGCACTTGCGGCTGGATGAAGCTGATCAACTCGACATTTTGCTGCTCGGCCTTGGCGCGGAAGATACTCAGGCAGTCTTCGATCAGTGCGTTGAGGTCGAACTGCACATCGTCCAGTTCGATCTGTCCGGACTCGAGTTTGGAGATGTCGAGAATTTCGTTGATCAGCGTCAGCAGTTCGTTACCGGCGCTGTGGATCGTCTGTACATAGTCGCGTTGCTTGACCGAAAGCGGTGTACCCAGCAACAGCTCGGTCATGCCGAGGACACCATTCATCGGGGTCCGGATCTCATGGCTGATCTTCGCCAGGAACTCGGCCTTGGCGTTGATCTCTGCGTTGCTGGCCGCCAGGTCACGACTGATGCTGAAGCGGTCTTCGGTGATGCGGCGCTGGCGCTCGCTCAACGCAATGCTCATCAACAGGCCGCTGATGCAGATGAACACCAGCAAGGTAGTGATCAGGCCATTGGGTTCGACCAGGGTCAGCCCCAACAGGGCGGGCAGGATGACCAGTGTCCCGAGGTTGAACACCACCATGGCCGCCACGAAGAGGCGAGCCGGGCGATAACCTTTTTGCCAGTGATAGGCGCTGATGAACAGCATGGTCAGGCCCGCCAACGCCACCAGGCCGTAGGTGATGAAGTTCAGCGGCAAGGTATTGACGAACAGCAGCATCAGCCCGCACGCGGTGATGAGCAGGACCTCGCCAAGCAGCAATCGGTTCAGCGGATGCGGCCCGAGCGGGGCGAAGAAGCGATAGGCAAGCATCAGGCCGCAGGGCGCGGTCATTATCAATGCCAGGTAAGCCCCTGGCGTTTGCAGTGCATGCCAGTCCGGCAGCCAGGGGCCGGCGAGGTTCAGCAACAACAGCAGGCTGAGCATCAACAAACCTTCGCACGCCGCCAACCAGAGGGCGCTGCGCGAGCGGGTGTAGGCGTAGCGGATGAGGTTGTGCAGGATCAGCATGGCGATGCAACCGAACAGCAGACCATAGATCAGCGTCTGGTTCTGGTTGGCGGCCGAGAGGATCGCCGATTGCAGGGTGATATAGGGCCGTAACTGGTGGTCGGAGGCCAGTCGCAGGTATACGTCGAGAGGGGTGTCGCTTTGCGGCAGGGCCAGCATGAAGTCGTTGCTGGGCAGTGGTCGCTCGGATTGGGGGCGTTCGTTGCCCGTGCTGGATTGATCGATCAGCTTGTCGCCGTCCAGTACGTACATGTTGAACTGGCGCAAGTCAGGCGCGAACACGCGCAGCAACTGTTCGTGCTTACCCGGTGCAAGCCTGAATCGCAACCATAGCGCGCCATCGGGTTCGGCCGCGGTAATGCGGTCGAGTTCGATAGGGCTGAATTGATTGGTGTAGCGCGCGGAACGGATGTCGCTCAGTTGCAGGTCGCCCTGTTCGTCGAGCAATACCGCCCAGCCACTGCCTTGCGCGGCCTGGGCCGGTAGCATGCAGAGCAAGGTCAGCAAAGTGACGGTCAAGCTTATGGCAATCCTGAGCCAGCGCACGGCGAAATCCCTTCGTTAGGTTGATGCCAGAATATAACGATGCGCGGCGCCGGAATAGCCAGGCAATAAACGGTGTTCATTGCCTGGCGCGGTGTTTGCCTTATTCCTGATTTTCGCCACGCTCGCGGGCAATGGCACGGTAGCCAATGTCCTTGCGATAGAAACAGCCTTCCCAGTCAATCGATGCCGCCAGCTTGTAGGCCTGCTGCTGTGCAGCGTCGACACTGGTACCCATGGCCGTGGCGCAAAGCACCCGACCACCGGCCGTTACGACTTGGCCGTCCTTGAGCGCGGTGCCGGCGTGGAAGACTTTGCCTTCCAGTGCAGCCGCTGCATCCAGGCCATTGATGGTCACGCCTTTGGCGTAGTCACCAGGATAGCCGCCTGCGGCCAGCACGATACCAACGCTCGGGCGTGGATCCCATTGTGCTTCTACCTTGTCCAGCGCCTGGGCCAGGGCGGCCTCGACCAGCAGCACCAGGCTCGACTGCAGGCGCAGCATCACCGGTTGGGTCTCAGGGTCGCCGAAGCGGCAGTTGAATTCGATGACTTTTGGGTTACCAGCCTTGTCGATCATCAGGCCGGCATACAGGAAACCAGTGTAGACGTTGCCTTCCTCGGCCATGCCGCGCACGGTCGGCCAGATCACCAGGTCCATGACACGCTTGTGCACTTCGGCGGTGACCACTGGCGCGGGGGAGTAAGCACCCATGCCGCCGGTGTTCGGACCGGTGTCGCCGTCGCCGACGCGTTTGTGGTCCTGGCTGGTGGCCATCGGCAGCACATTCTTGCCGTCGACCATCACGATGAAACTGGCTTCTTCGCCGTCCAGGAACTCTTCGATGACCACGCGCGAACCCGCATCGCCAAAGGCGTTGCCCGCCAGCATGTCGCGCACGGCGTCTTCGGCTTCGGCCAGGGTCATGGCGACGATCACGCCTTTACCGGCGGCCAGGCCATCGGCCTTGATCACGATCGGAGCGCCTTTTTCACGCAGGTAAGCCAGGGCCGGCTCGATTTCGGTGAAGTTCTGGTAGTCGGCAGTCGGGATCTTGTGGCGCGCCAGGAAGTCCTTGGTGAAGGCTTTCGAACCTTCCAGCTGTGCGGCGCCAGCGGTCGGGCCGAAGCAGTCCAGGCCACGGCTGCGGAACAGGTCCACAACACCGGCCACCAGCGGCACTTCAGGGCCAACGATGGTCAGGGAAACGTTTTTCTCGGCAAAGTCTGCCAGTTGCTCAAGCGCCAGTACGTCGATGGCGACGTTCTCGCATTTTGCTTCGATGGCGGTACCGGCGTTGCCCGGTGCCACGAACACTTTCTGCACGCGCGGATCCTGAGCCACTTTCCAGGCCAGGGCGTGTTCACGGCCACCGCTGCCAATGATCAAAACATTCATTTCAAAAACCTCGGATGACGCTAATTCTGTTTTAGAACCTAAAGCGCTTTACGCCCTAGGAGGTTGCAATGACGCCGGTAGATGCAAGGCGGAGCCCACCTCGATGAGCGGAGTTGCCTTTTGGCAATGAGCATCATCGAGGTGGGCTCCAACGCAGCAGATGCCGGCGTCAGTGCGACCGTTGCCGTATTAGTGACGGAAGTGGCGCATGCCGGTGAACACCATCGCGATGCCAGCTTCATCGGCAGCAGCAATCACTTCAGCATCACGCATCGAGCCGCCTGGTTGGATCACGGCAGTCACGCCCGCCTTGGCCGCATTGTCCAGACCGTCGCGGAACGGGAAGAAAGCGTCGGAAGCCATCACCGAACCGGCTACCTGCAAGCCGGCATGTTCGGCCTTGATCGCGGCGATACGCGCGGAGTTCACGCGGCTCATCTGGCCGGCGCCGACACCGATGGTCTGACGGTTCTTGGCGTAGACGATAGCGTTGGACTTCACGTACTTGGCGACTTTCCAGGCGAAGATCAGGTCGTGGATTTCCTGTTCGGTCGGAGCGCGTTTGGTCACGACCTTCAGGTCATCGGCACCGATCATGCCGATGTCGCGGCTCTGTACCAGCAGGCCACCGTTGACACGCTTGTAGTCCCAGGCCGCAGCGCGGTCAGCCGACCACTCGCCGCACGCCAACAGACGCACATTGGCTTTGGCCGCAACGATGGCACGGGCTTCTTCGCTCACGCTTGGGGCGATGATCACTTCAACGAACTGACGTTCGACGATCGCCTTGGCGGTCTCGGCATCCAGTTCACGGTTGA
Source organism: Pseudomonas sp. IT-P74 (assembly GCF_949768175.1). Lineage (NCBI taxonomy): Bacteria > Pseudomonadati > Pseudomonadota > Gammaproteobacteria > Pseudomonadales > Pseudomonadaceae > Pseudomonas > Pseudomonas sp. IT-P74. Next base: position 49,852 of record NZ_CATKQD010000013.1, read on the forward strand.
AGGCGATGATGCCGCCGAACGCCGACTCGGTGTCGGTAGCGTAGGCCAGTTCATAGGCCTGACGGATACCGCCTTCGGCATCAGGGCTGACGGCCACGCCGCACGGGTTGGCGTGCTTGACGATCACGCAAGCAGGCTTGACGAAGCTCTTCACGCATTCCAGCGCAGCGTCGGTGTCGGCCACGTTGTTGTACGACAGTTCTTTGCCCTGCAGTTGGGTCGCGGTGGCGATGCCGACTTCAGCAGGCTTGGCCTCAACGTAGAACGCCGCGCTCTGGTGCGGGTTCTCGCCGTAGCGCATTTCCTGGGCCTTGATGAACTGGCTGTTGAAGGTGCGCGGGAACTCGCTGCGACCTTCCGTGCTCAGTGTCTCGGCAGCCTGGTTCACGGTGCCCATGTAGTTGGCGATCATGCCGTCGTAGGCGGCAGTGTGTTCGAAGGCCTTGAGCATCAGGTCGAAACGCTGTGCGTAGGTCAGGCCGCCGGCTTTCAGGTTTTCCAGTACGTTGGCGTAATCGCTGGCGTTCACCACGATCGCTACGTCTTTATGGTTTTTCGCTGCCGAACGAACCATGGTCGGGCCGCCGATGTCGATGTTCTCGATGGCGGTCGGGAGGTCGCAGCCTGGCTTGTTGATGGTGGCTTCGAACGGGTACAGGTTGACCGCTACCAGGTCGATCGGCTTGATGCCGTGCTCGTTCATGATAGCGTCGTCGATACCGCGACGACCGAGGATCCCGCCGTGGATTTTCGGGTGCAGGGTCTTCACCCGGCCGTCCATCATTTCGGCAAAACCTGTGTAATCCGCGACTTCCACTGCGGCAACGCCGTTGTCCCGCAGCAGCTTGAACGTCCCGCCGGTGGAGAGGATCTCGACGCCCAGGGCTTCAAGCTCCTTGGCGAATTCGAGGATCCCGGTCTTGTCGGAAACGCTGATCAAGGCGCGGCGGATCGGCAGGCGGGTAGTCTGGTCGGTCATCTCAATTTCCATCAAAAGCAAAGGAAGTCAGCAAAAAAGGCGACCGGTTTTACGCGGGCGCCTTTCTGGTTTGATTGAATGCTTACAGCAAGTCGTACTGCTTGAGTTTCTTGCGCAGCGTGCCCCGGTTCAGTCCGAGCATCTCGCTGGCCTTGGTCTGGTTGCCCTTGACGTAGTTCATCACGCACTCGAGCAGGGGAGCCTCGACTTCGGAGAGCACCAGGTTGTACACATCCGTGACGGCAGCGCCCTCAAGGTGGGCGAAATAATTGTGCAGCGCCTTCTCGACACTCCCGCGAAGGGTCTGGCCTTCTTCGCTTGGCGTATTGAGGTGCTGTTTCAAATTCACGTTGTCGCTCACGGGTGTTGTTCCACTCACTAAAGTCTCGGTCATCATCGTCATGCGGCCACCCACTCTCCGTCCCCTGTCAGGCTCTTGTAACGCTCGGCGAAAAACGCCCGAACGTTGGCGCATTGTGTATCCGTACCATCCAAACGATTGAAGTGGGCGCGAAACTCCCTGGCGCCCGGCAGGGTTGCGAGATACCAGCCCACATGCTTTCGAGCAATGCGCACACCCATGACATCGCCATAGAAGGCGTGCAGGGCGGCCAGATGCTCTAGCAGAATGCGTTCCACCTCGATCAGTTCCAGCGCCGGGAGTTTCTCGCCGGTACGCAGGAAATGGTCGATCTCGCGAAAAATCCATGGCCGCCCTTGGGCAGCCCGGCCAATCAACAGGCCATCGGCACCGGTCGCGTCGAGCACGTACCGGGCTTTTTCCGGCGAATCAATATCGCCATTGGCGAAGACCGGAATCGACACAGCCTGCTTGATTGCGGCAATGGTGTCGTACTCGGCTTCACCGGTGTACAGGTCGGCACGGGTGCGGCCATGCACCGCCAACGCCGTTATGCCTGCCTGCTCGGCGATCTTCGCCACCGTAAGGCCATTCTTGTTGTCCCGGTCCCAACCGGTCCGGATCTTCAGGGTAACCGGCACATCGACCGCAGCCACGACGGCCTGCAGGATCTCGGTGACCAGGGGTTCATCCTTCAACAGTGCGGAACCGGCAGCCTTGTTGCAGACTTTTTTTGCCGGACAGCCCATGTTGATATCAATGATCTGCGCGCCCATTTCAACGTTGGCACGGGCGGCGTCCGCCAGCATCTGCGCGTCCCCACCGGCGATCTGTACCGAGCGTGGCTCGGGATCACCTTCGTGGATCATGCGCATGCGCGACTTGCGGGTGTTCCACAAACTCATGTCGCTGGTGACCATTTCCGAGACGACCAGTCCCGCGCCCAAGCGCTTGCACAGCTGACGAAAGGGCTGGTCGGTGACGCCCGCCATGGGGGCGAGAATCAAGCTGTTATGTAATGTGTATGGGCCGATGCGTACCGCCGACATAGGACTTCCCTGTTGTGGGGCCGGATCATGAGAGTTCGAAAAAGGGTTGGCATGATACCCGCTCTCGATGACTGGATAAAGGCTGAATTGAACAAATTCTGAACAGTTATTCTGTTATTACTCGTGGTTTGGTTGGCCAGGAGCAGTCAGAAAGCCGACGTTAATCCGGGAGCAATGAAGCGTTTCACTCCGGAGAGTGAAAGCTCAGACTGTAGTTCACGGCCTTGGCACCTGGGTCGAGAATGTCCAGGGCGATGTGGATCGGCGTTTGCGGAGGCATCTCCGCCATACCTTCGAGATCGCCATTGAGGTACTCGCCTGGCTTGAAGCGACGGCTGGCGATCAGGTGGCCATTGAGGTCGGCGAAGCGCAGTTCCAGCAACGGGAAGGGCTGGGAGAAGGGCGCGCGGTTATAGATGATCGCATCGACCACCAGGGCGCCATTGAACTCGGGGTGGCTGCGCACCACCAGGTTGCTGCTTTTGATCTTCGCGATGTCGACTTTGGAGGGCACGGTGCAACCGATTTGCGGGCACAGTTGCTGGAACCACGGGCGATATTGATCCTGTCGCGCCAGCTCGTCGAAATGGTAGGCGATGTACTGGCCGGCGAGGGCGCCAGCGGCAATCAGCACCAGCAGCAACCAGAACAGCCGTCGGCCCCAGGGCGAGCGGCGTTTTTGCCAGTCCAGTTGCAGTGGGTCGTCGGTCAGGTCTTGCAACATTTCGGCGCGCACGCCCGGCTCGCTGCGTTCGCGTCGCTTGCGCAGGGGTTCGATCGAGGGCAGGTTGTCGTCGATTTCGCTCTCGTCGGCGGTCGACAGGCGCTCGTGGTTCAGTGGCGCATCGAGAGGGTCGTGTAATCGCAAATGGGGTGGTTGCGGTTCGTCGTCGAGATCAACCGGCTCCAGGGACAGCGAAGGTTCAGTGCGCGAGGCCTTGCTCAGTTCGTCCATCGGCTCTGGCGTTTCAAGGCTGTCGAGCGGTTCGTCGAGTAGCGCACGGTCGGCCGCCGACTCACTGAACAGGCTGTCGGACCACGGCTCGTTGTCATCATGCTCGTTGCTGTCGCGACGGGCGCTCAGCGAGTCCTCGCGATGGCGACCGAGTTCGGTGGTCGGCTGGATTTCCCGCTGTTCGAGCCGAGCGAGCTCTTCGTCGAGGTCGAGGCTGTCCAGGTCCAGCTCCGTAGCGCTCCATTGCTTTTGGCTGATGGCGCGCGGCTGTGTTGGTTCAAGGGGCTCCTCGGGCTGCGCAGGCGGGAGCGGCATCGCGACCGGTGCTTCCTTGCCTGCCTGCTCAAGCAGCTGCCTGGCGGCATTGAACACCTGCAGGCAGGAGCCGCAACGAACCACCCCGCGAGCCACGCTCAACTGGGCATGGCTGACGCGGAAGCTGGTTTGGCAATGCGGGCACTGGGTGACGAAGCTATCGGTCATGCGGCGATCCGGATTATGCAGACGCTCATTCTAACGCCGACGGCCTGTGATGCGCACCCAGCCATCGCGATTGGCGATCGGGTCCAGATCGAAGTCCTTGGCGTAGGCGGCAGCGACTTCGTCACCCTGTTCGGCGAGGATGCCCGACAGCGCCAGGCGACCGCCCGACTTGACCAGACCGGACAATTGCGGCGCCAGGGAAACCAGCGGGCCGGCGAGAATGTTGGCCACCAGCACGTCGGCCTGCACCTGCGGCAGGTCTTGCGGCAGATACAGTGGAAACAGCTCATCGGCGATACCGTTGCGCCCGGCGTTGTCGCGGGAGGCTTCCAGTGCCTGCACGTCGATATCGGTACCGACGGCTTCCCTGGCGCCCAGCAGCAGGGCGGCAATTGCCAGAATCCCCGAGCCGCAACCGAAGTCCAGCACGTTGCAGTCCTTCAGGTCCTGACCGTCGAGCCATTCCAGGCACAGTGCGGTGGTCGGGTGGGTGCCGGTGCCGAATGCCAGGCCCGGGTCCAGCAGCAGATTCACCGCGCCAGGTTCCGGTGCGGCGTGCCAGCTTGGCACGATCCACAGGCGCTGGCCGAATTGCATTGGCCGGAAACCGTCCATCCAGCTGCGTTCCCAGTCCTGGTCTTCAATCACTTCGCTGTGGTGCTCGGGCAGCGGGCTGCCGGTCAACAGTTCCAGATGGGCCAGTACCGGGCCTGGCTCGGTGCCACCTTCGAACAGGGCCAGCAGGTGCGTGTGGGACCACAGCGGCGTGGTGTTGAGTTCCGGCTCGAAGATCGGCTGATCTTCGGCGTCCATGAAGGTCACCGATACGGCGCCCACTTCAAGGAAAGCGTCTTCATAGGTTTCGGCTTGTTCTGGGCTGATGGCGAGGCGTACTTGCAGCCAAGGCATGGCGGGCACCTTTGAAAAATATTGATTGCAGCCTGGCGGACTGCGAGAAGGGCGCAAGTTTACGCGAGCGCAGAGGTTTTGTGGGAGTGGCTTGCCCTGTACATCGGTACATGCCCCTGGGGGGGCGGTGTTCGGTCAGATGAAATGTCCAGATACAACAAAGCCGCCCGAAGGCGGCTTTGTCGATGGGGTCGAAGCTTAGTGCTTCTCGCCAGCCAGCTTGTGCTCGAGGTAGTGAATGTTCACGCCCCCTTTGCAGAAGCCTTCATCGCGGGTCAGGTCGCGGTGCAGCGGGATGTTGGTCTTGATCCCGTCGACCACGATCTCGTCCAGCGCATTGCGCATGCGCGCCATGGCTTCGTCGCGGGTCGCGCCGTAGGTGATCAGCTTGCCGATCAACGAATCGTAGTTCGGCGGAACCGCATAACCACTGTACAGGTGCGAGTCGACGCGAACGCCGTTGCCGCCTGGAGCATGGAAATGCTTGACCGTGCCCGGGCTCGGCATGAAGGTTTTCGGGTCTTCGGCGTTGATCCGGCACTCCAGCGCGTGACCGCGGATGACCACGTCATCCTGGGTGAACGACAGCTTGTTGCCGGCGGCGATGCTGAGCATCTCCTTGACGATGTCGATACCGGTGACCATTTCCGAAACCGGGTGCTCTACCTGGACACGAGTGTTCATCTCGATGAAGTAGAAACGACCGTTTTCGTACAGGAACTCGAAAGTGCCCGCGCCACGGTAGCCGATGTCGATGCAGGCCTTGACGCAGCGTGCGAGTACTTCCTCACGTGCGTTCTCGTCGATGCCCGGTGCCGGTGCTTCTTCAAGCACCTTCTGGTGACGACGTTGCAGCGAGCAGTCGCGGTCGCCCAGATGGATAGCCTGGCCCTGGCCATCGGAAAGTACCTGGACTTCCACGTGACGTGGGTTGGTCAGGAATTTTTCCAGATAGACCATCGGGTTGCCGAAGGCCGCGCCCGCTTCGGTACGGGTCAGTTTCGCGAAGGAGATCAGGTCTTCTTCTTTATGCACGACGCGCATACCGCGACCACCGCCGCCGCCAGCGGCCTTGATGATCACCGGGTAACCGACTTCGCGACCAATGCGCAGAGCGGTTTCTTCGTCTTCCGGCAGCGGGCCGTCAGAGCCCGGTACAGTCGGTACGCCGGCCGCGATCATGGCGTGCTTGGCCGATACCTTGTCGCCCATCAGGCGAATGGTTTCAGCTTTCGGGCCAATGAACGCGAAGCCGGAGTTCTCGACCTGTTCGGCGAAGTCGGCGTTTTCCGCAAGGAAGCCGTAACCTGGGTGAATGGCGGTGGCGCCAGTCACTTCGGCTGCGGCAATGATTGCCGGAATGTGCAGGTAGGAGTGGGCGGCCGATGCCGGACCGATGCAGACGGATTCGTCTGCCAGCCCCAGGTGCATCAGTTCCTTGTCAGCCTTGGAGTAAACGGCGACGGTCTTGATGCCCATTTCTTTGCAGGCGCGCAGGATCCGCAGGGCGATCTCACCGCGGTTGGCGATCAGAACTTTTTCCAACTTCGCAGTCATCAAAGGCTCTCCGCGGTTCAAACGATGGTGAACAGCGGTTGGTCGTACTCAACCGGCTGGCCGTCTTCGACGAGGATGGATTCGATCACACCGCTGGTTTCAGCTTCGATGTGGTTCATCATCTTCATGGCTTCAACGATGCACAGGGTGTCGCCTTTCTTCACGGTCTGGCCGACTTCCACGAAGGACGGCGAGGCTGGCGAAGATTTGCGATAGAAAGTACCGACCATCGGCGAACGGGCAACGGTGCCGTTCAGTGCCGGAGCGGCGGCGGCAGCAGGTGCGGCAGCGGCAGCCGGAGCGGCGGCAGCGACAGGTGCGGGGGCCGGAGCATGCATTGGAGCCGGCGCGTAGTACTGCTGAGCCGGGGTCTTGCTATGGCGGCTGATGCGTACGGACTCTTCGCCTTCCTTGATCTCGAGCTCGTCGATGCCGGACTCTTCCAGCAATTCGATCAGTTTCTTAACTTTACGGATATCCATGAATCATCAACTCCCAAGGGTCGGTCAGGGGCGGTTAACTTGTTGTTCAAGCTGTTCCAGGGCGGCCTCCAGGGCCAGTCGATAACCGCTGGCGCCAAGGCCGCAGATCACTCCCACCGCTACGTCGGAGAAGTAAGAGTGATGGCGGAAAGGTTCGCGTTTGTGCACGTTAGACAAATGCACTTCGATGAATGGGATGCTCACCGCCAGCAGCGCGTCACGTAATGCGACACTTGTATGTGTAAAAGCTGCTGGGTTGATCAAAATGAAGTCCACTCCTTCGCTGCGGGCAGCGTGGATGCGGTCGATCAATTCGTACTCGGCGTTGCTTTGCAGGTGCAGCAAATGGTGACCGGCTTCGCGGGCACGGCGTTCCAGGTCCTGGTTGATCTGCGCCAGCGTCGTGGCGCCGTAGGTGCCCGGTTCACGGGTGCCGAGCAGGTTCAGGTTGGGTCCGTGCAGAACGAGTAACGTCGCCATCGGCGGTTCCTATGTTATCTGTGAGCAGTTGTCAGAACCCGGCGACTATGCCGCAAAGCCTTTGTGACTGTCCAGTTCTCTGCAATAGCCAGCACGATGACCGATGTTTGCGCGAAATATATGACTGCTTGATTAAATTTGGTCATTAGCCCTGGCAACACGTTCGGCGAAGTCCCTGGCATTGATCTCGCCAATCACCCGCACATCGGCGCGTTCGACACCGTCCTTGCCGAAAAACATCAAGGCCGGGGGGCCGAACAATTGGTAACGGTCGAGCAGGGCGCGCTGCTCGGCATTGCTGGCGGTGATATCGAAGCGGATCAACCGGTAACCCTTGAGGCGTTCGATAACGACAGGGTCGTCCAGTACCTCATGTTCGATGACTTTGCAGCTGATGCACCAGTCGGCGTACCAGTCGAGCAGCAGCGGTGTGCCGGATGAGCGTGCGTCGGCGAGCGCGCGGTCCAGATCGGCCGGCGTGCTGACGGTTTGCCAGGCGCTGGTGTTTTGCGCGGGGCCGCTGTTGGCAACGATACGGGGCTGGCCGATCGGGTTGAGCGGGTCGGTCTGGCCGCTGAAGGCGCCGTACCAGCAGGCCAGTGCATAAAACAGCAGAAACATGCCGAGCAGTTGGCCCAGGCGTTGGCGCGGTGGTTTATAGACGAACTCCAGTGCCCCCATGAACAAGCCGACACCGCCGGCCAGTAAACCGATGAGCAGCAAGGTGACCTGACCCGGCAAGACACGGCTGAGCAAGCCGACGGCCAGCCCGAGCAACAGTACGCCAATCGCGTTTTTCACATAGACCAGCCACGGACCGCTTTTCGGCAACCAGGCTGCGCCACCGGTGGCCACCAGCAACAGCGGCGCGCCCATGCCGAGGCCGAGCATGAACAGTTTCAAGCCGCCGCCCAGCGCATCGCCACTGGCACTGATGTACAGCAGCGCCCCGGCCAATGGCGCCGAAACACAGGGTGAAACCAGCAGGCTGGAAACCACGCCCAACACCGCGGCGCCCCACAGTGACCCGCCTTTGGTGCGGCCGGCGATGCGGTCCAGGCGACTGCTGATGGCATGGGGCAACTTGAGTTCGAAGACGCCGAACATCGCCAGGGCAAACACGGCGAAAAACATTGCGAACGGCACCAGCACCCAGGCCGATTGCAATCGCGCCTGCAGGTTGAGCTGGGCACCGAACAGGCCCATCAGGGCTCCGAGCAGGGCAAAGCAGGCGGCCATCGGCAGCACATAGGCCAGTGACAGATTGAAGCCGCGCCAGCCACCGACCTGACCGCGCAGCACCACGCCGGACAGGATCGGCAGCATGGGCAGCACGCATGGCGTAAACGTCAGGCCCAGGCCGGCCAGGAAAAACAACGCCAGTTCGCGCCAGCTCCATGGATAAACCGTCGTCGGAGTACCACTGCCGTCGATGCCGCCGATGCTCAGGCGCTCGGTTTCAGGCGGATAGCACAGCCCTTTGTCGGCGCATCCCTGATAAGTCACGATCAGGGTGAAGGCGCGCTGGTCGGTGCGCGGCAACTCGACGTCGAGAATGCCGCGGTAGACCTCGACATCGCCAAAGTATTCATCGTGTTTTTTCTGGCCGTCGGGCAGTTTCGCCGCGCCGAGGACGACATCGGCCGGATCGGCGCGAAATTGAAAGCGGTGGCGGTAGAGGTAGTAACCTTCAGTGGCGACGAACTGCAGCTTGATCGATTGCGGCGTGCTTTCTACCAGACTCAGCTGGAACGCTTCGCGCACCGGCAGGAAGTCGGCGCTGTTGTTGATCGAGCCCAGGCTTGAGCTGGGGCGGTTCTCCAGCAAGCCAGTGGCGCTGGCCGGCAGGGCGAACACTAAAAACAGCAGGCAAAGCAAACGGCGCATGACAATCTCGCGTATCGGAATTGGGGGGATGATAGCGGACGGCGGCGGGGCGTGCAGAGCGACAGTTTTGTGGTGGATTGCCTGACGCTATCGCGAGCAGGCTCGCTCCTACAGGGGGAATGCATTTCAAGTGTAGGAGCGAGCCTGCTCGCGATGGCTATCTGTCAGACGCGGAAGGCCTGAACGGCGGTATGCAGTCGACCTCCCAGCACCAGAAGATTCTCTCCCTGCTCACGCCCTTCGCCGATACGCAGCAAGTTATCCCCACCCAACTGGTGAATCCGCTCACTGTGATCACGGATCTCACTGACAGCGCCGCTTTGTTGGGCAGTGACATCGGCGATGCGTACCGCTGTGTCGGAAATGGTCTGGATCGCCCCGACGATTTTATCCAGTGCGCCATCAGCGGCCTGGGCCTGGCTGGCCGTGGCTTCGGCATGTTCGACCTGGGCGCGCATGCCTTCCACCGACTGTCGCGCGGCGGTTTGCAGCCCTGCGATCAGCGTCTGGATTTCTGCGGTGGCCCCGGCGGTACGTTGCGCCAGTGAGCGCACCTCTTCGGCCACCACCGCGAAGCCTCGGCCCATTTCCCCGGCCCGGGCCGCCTCGATGGCGGCGTTCAACGCCAGCAGGTTGGTCTGGTCGGCAATCGAGCGGATCACCGTCAACACGCCGCCGATGGTGGCCGACTCTTCGGCCAGGTGTTCGATCATTTGTGCATTGCCTTGCACTTCATCCACCAGCGCATGCAGGCCGGTGAGGCTCAGACCGATGACTTTCTGTCCGTGCTCCACGGCCAGGCCGGCGTGGCGGCTGGCATCGGCGGCCTGGCTGGCATCGCCGGCGACTTGTTGAATGGTCGCTTCCAGTTCGCTGAGGGAGTCGCGGATCAGTGCCGTGTCGCCGGCCTGATGCTCGGCGCCGCTGTGCAAGTCGTTGCTCAGGTCCGCCAGGGTGCGGCTGCTGCCGGCCACCTGCTCGGCGTTGTGGCGAATGGTCCCCACCAGGTCCACCAGATAGGCGCGCAAGCGGTTGAGCGAGGCTTCAATGTCATGCAATTCGCGGTTGGTGTTGCCCAGTTGAATGTCGCGGCTGAAGTCGCCTTCGGCCCAGGTCGAGAGGGCCGGGGCGAGGTTGGTCAGGGTCCGGGCGAGTTTGCGCTGCAGGGTGTCGATCAACAGGGCGATCAACAGAATCAAGCCGATCATCACGCCTTGCATCAGCCGCACTTCACCCTGGATCTGCCCGTGCTGGGCGCGCACCACCGGTTCGAGACCGGCAATGGCCTGTTGCACGTCGGCGATTTTCAGGTGGGTCGCCGCGCTGAGGTCGGCGCGCTTGCGGATTTGATCGCGGGTGCGCGAGAGCTCGGCCGGGTAGCGGGTGAGCAGGCTGTTGAGCTCGCGCTTGAGGCCGACGCCGGCATCTTCGGCGACGGTTTTTTCCGTGTTCTCAAGGCCCATCATCGAGGCGAAATCGTCGGTGTTCGACTCGCTGCTGGTGGTCACCCCGAGTAATGGCAGGGCGTCGAGTTTCTCTGCCTGGGCACGGATGTTGGCCACTTCGCGTTCGACATCGGCGGCCAGTTCACTGCGGCCGCTGCTGACCAGTTTGTCCCGGGCCAGGGACAATTTGCCCAGGTGTTGCGAGGCGGTGAGCAGCGGCGTCAGGTAGGCCGCATTGCCATTGGCGTACTGGCTGAGTTGATCGAGACTTGCGCCCAGTTCGCGCTCGGCCTGCAGCAGCAAGGCCTGTGGGTCGCCGGCCAGTTTGCCGGCGGCCAGCAGGTCGGTTTTGCTGAATTCTTCGAGGGTCGACAGGCTGGGACGCAAGGTCTCGGCCAGGGGCGGTGGCAGTTCGCCGAGTTCTTTTTGCAGGCTGTCGATGCCTTGGGCGGCACTGCTCAGGCGTAGCGCATCGCCGCTGCCGAGGTAATCCTCAATGCTGCGGGCGACTTCATTCTGAAATTGCTGCGACAGCCCCAGATAGCGCTCCATTAATAGATACGGACGCTCAAGGGCTTTCTGCGACCACCACAGCGTAGCGCCGAGGGCCACGCACACGGCCACCAGAAGGAGGGTATTGAGATTGGTCAGCAGCTTCAGGCGCATCACGGACTACCAACGGCAGAAATGGTAAGCGCCTGAAGTTATTGCGTTTCTGTTACAGGGTTATGACCGTATCGGTCGATTCCGATAAAAAAGTGGCACTTTGCTTTGATGTGCGCGCCGCCTGGACGCGATTGCGTCCGCCGTGTTTGGCGCGATACAGCGCTTCGTCTGCTTGGCTGGCCATCATCAGGCTGTCGGAGCTTTCGCAAAGCTCAACCACTCCGGCGCTGAAGGTGCACCACAGATCCTCGGGTTGCGCGGGGTAGTGAATCTCGGCAAAACGCTGGCGGATTTCATCGAGCACCTTGTAGGCCGCATCAATATCGGTGTCCGGCATGACGATGGCGAATTCTTCGCCACCGTAGCGGCCGATGAAGTCGGTTTTGCGCAGGCGTTGCTTGAGAAACAGCGCCAGGCTCTTGATCACCCGGTCGCCCATGGGGTGACCGTGGCTGTCGTTGACCCGTTTGAAGTGGTCGATGTCGAGCATGGCAAAGCTCAGCGGCTTGCTTTCGCGGCGGGCGCGGAACGAGCAGTCTTCGAGCAATTGCAGGATATGCGTGTGGTTGTACAACCCGGTGAGGCTGTCGCGGACCATTCGTGCCTTGAGGTTGCGCGCCCGGGCCGCGCGGTTGCGCACGGTGGTGATCAGGTGCCGGGGCTTGATCGGTTTGGTCAGGAAGTCATCGCCGCCTTCGCTCATGGCGTCGAGCTGTTTGTCCAGGTCGTCTTCGGCCGACAGGTAAATGATGGGCACGCTGACGTAACGGTCGTTATGGCGAATGACCTTGGCCAGTTCCGTACCGGTGCAGGTCGGCATGTACATGTCGAGGATGATCAGGTCCGGCTGGAAATCCGCCAGTTCGGCCATGGCCTGGATCGGCTCGATCAGCGTGCGGGTGACAATCCCTGCGCTGTTGAGCAGGCGCTCGGTGTGCAAGGCCTGGGCGCGGGAGTCGTCGATGATCAGCACTTTATAAGGCTCGTACTGGGCCACGCAGGTCAGGACTTCGATCTTCTCCAGCAGGCTCGACGCTTCGAGGGTACCGGTGAGGAACTCCTGGCCTCCGGCACGCACGGCGGCGAGGCGGGTCGGGGTATCGGTTTCGTGCAGGCTGAAGAACAGCAGTGGCAGCTGATGATCAAGGCCTTCCTGGGCTTCGGCGGCCAGTTTCAGGCCGACGCCGGCGCCACTGAAGTCCACGTCCATGACAATCGCCGCCGGCAAGCGCTCGACCATCGATGAGCGAAACGCGTCCACACTGTCCAGGGACTGGGCACTGAGGCCGAAGAATTCCAGTTGCTTGGCCAGGCGCTCGGCACGGTCGTGATCCTGCAACATCACGTAGATGGGCTTGCGCAGCGGTGGCAGGAAGGTTTGATCGAGTTGGTCGCCATGGCGCAGGCCGGTGCGTGAAAGGCGCTGCATCAAGCGATTGAGGTCAGTGATCAGGCCGCTGCTCAGGCGTCCGCGATTGGCGTCGACCGCGTCCAGGGACTGACCGATGCGGCGTGCCAGTTGTGTGTGTTCCGGTTGTTCGAAACGCTCGGCGAAACGCAGCAGGCGCAGATTGGCCTCGCTTAGCTCCGAAAGGTCGGCGGTGGACCACTCACTGCGTTGCAGGCGCTGCCATATTTCAAGAATCTGACGAGCCTGATGAATTACCCGCTGGGCAAAGTGGTGCTTGAGGCGCTCGCGGCTGGGGTCTTCTGGCTCGGTCATATCCTGACTACTAGTTAGGGTGCACACTGAGGTCGAGTGGTGGCTCTATGCTAGCACCACTTTTCCATTACATGAGTGCTGTACGTCAATAATCTGCAATGTGACTTCATTCAGTTTGTGACTGATCGGTCTTGTTCGAGCCTTTCAAGTCGCGACTTGCAGGGGGCGAAGCGCTTGAATCAGGGCGCCTGGCGGGCGTGGGGCGGGAATGGACGAATGGCTGACAGCCGGCCATTCATGATTTTTTGCCAGTGTTGATCGGTTCGGTTTTTGGGGTTTCCGAGGGTCGGGGATTCCCTTAGCGTGGCAATCCAAACCATTAGGGGAGGATTTCGATGGTCACGGCGTCGTCGGGTGCACAGGCACTCTTTTCGTCCGCAAGCCCGGTAATTTTCCGCATCGGTGCGATGGCGGGTGCCGGGCCAAGGCACGTTGTTGTATGGTTGCGGTCGAACCGTTGAACTCAAGAGCTTGAAAGGATATCGCCATGCTGGACTGGAAGAACCGCACAGACAGTGCGCCTGAACGTGCCGCTGAACCGAAGTCGGAGACCCGCAGTTACCTGGGTGGTCTGTTGTTCAGCCGGGCGCTGGCCACTCTGCTGGGCATCTACCTGTTGGTGGCGAGTGTCCTGGGCTGGTACTGGAGCCAGGAGCCGGCGCTGTTTCCGGTCCAGCAAACCGCGCAACTGGCGGCCGAGAAAGAAGGCAAGCAGATGGTCGTCGGCTACACCACGGTGGAAACCCTCAAGACCGTCGCCGGTACCTTGCTGACCAAGCCGGGCGGCTATATTTCCAACGACCGGTTCCCGCCAGGTCTGTGGATGGACAACATGCCGAGCTGGGAATATGGCGTGCTGGTGCAGGTCCGCGACCTGAGCCGGGCACTGCGCAAAGACTTCGCCCGTTCGCAGTCGCAGTCCGCCGAAGACGCCGACCTGGCCAAGGCCGAGCCGCGTTTCAACTTCGACAACAAGAGTTGGGTGCTGCCGTCCAGTGAGTCCGAGTACCAGGAAGGCATCAATTCCCTGAGCCGCTATCAGGCGCGCCTGTCCGATCCGAACCAGAAGAGCGCGTTGTTCTATGCCCGCGCCGACAACCTGAACAACTGGCTGGGTGACGTCGGCACCCGTCTGGGCTCGCTGTCGCAACGGCTGTCGGCCAGTGTGGGCCGGGTCAAGCTCAACACTGCGCTGAAGACCGAGGTGGTGACGCCGGGTGTGGCGCCGCAGGTTGATGAAGAAATCGTCGAAACGCCATGGCTGCAGATCGACAACGTGTTCTACGAAGCTCGCGGCCAGGCCTGGGCCTTGTCGCATTTGCTGCGCGCCATCGAAGTCGACTTCGCCGATGTGCTGGCCAAGAAGAACGCCACGGTCAGCGTGCGCCAGATCATTCGTGAACTGGAAGCGTCGCAGGAGCCGGTGTGGAGCCCGATGATCCTCAACGGCAGTGGCTTCGGCGTATTGGCCAACCACTCGCTGGTCATGGCCAACTACATTTCCCGGGCCAACGCAGCGGTGATCGATTTGCGTCAATTGCTCAATCAGGGCTGAGTCATGGTCGATAACACCAGGGAGGCCGCGCACCGTGCGGCCTCCGATGCCGAACAGATCGCCTGGGTCGACGAGCAGGACAACCTGCTCGGCGCCCTGGTCCGTTCCGATTTGCGCGAGCGCGGGCTGATCGGGCGCGGCACCTACATTATGTTGTTCAACTCCGCTGGCGAGCTGTGCGTGCACCGGCGCACCCTGAGCAAGGCAATCTATCCCGGTTACTGGGACGTGGCGGCGGGGGGCATGGTGCTCGCCAGTGAAACCTACGCCGAATCGGCGGCAAGGGAGCTGGAGGAAGAGCTGGGTGTGAGTGGTGTGGAGCTGACCGCCCACGACCATTTTTTCTTCGAGGACACCGGCAATCGCCTGTGGTGTTCGGCGTTCTCGGCGGTATGGGACGGTCCGTTGATCCTGCAACCGGAAGAGGTGCTCGAAGCGCGCTTTATTCCCATTGATCAGGTCATGCTGGAAATCGGGCAAAAGCCTTATTGCCCGGACTCACTGGCGGCGTTGAAGCGATATCTGAAGGCTCAACAAAGCAACGTCGCAAAACAGCTATAAATTGGCGCCGATTGGCTCTTAGCAATCCGCGTTTTTGCCGTTACACTGCGCGACCTTTTTAAACTGAACCGGTATTGCTGGTTGTTATTGTAGGAGCGAGCCTGCTCGCGAAAAACGAGAGAACGACACGTGTAGCCTGATGCCGCGCGTTATCGTTGACGTCCATCGCGAACAAGCTCGCTCCTACAGTGAAGTGAATGTCGTACCGTTTCAGTAGCGCTGCCCCTGCCTGAGTGGGGCTTCGCGGTCGATAGCCTTCCCGAGTGCTGCGACCAGTCTTTGTCCTCCGAAGAGGATTGCCGGTGGCCAAAAAAGCCGCATCCTTCGCCGCCTTGGGCGGCCTGGTATTTTCCACCGACGCAGGTCGTCATTGCCCGGAATGCAGTAAACCGGTGGACGCCTGTATCTGCAAACAGACCGTTATCCCGGCCGGCGACGGCATCGCGCGCGTGCGTCGCGAAAGCAAAGGCCGTGGCGGCAAGACGGTGACCACCATCACCGGCGTGCCGTTGGCTGAAGATGCGCTCAAGGACCTGGCCACGACGTTGAAGAAACGTTGCGGTACCGGTGGGGCGCTGAAAGACGGTGTCATCGAAATCCAGGGCGATCATGTCGAGCTACTCTTGGCAGAACTGATCAAACTCGGTTTCAAAGCGAAGAAGTCCGGCGGCTAGCAGCCTCTGTGAAAACCACCCTCGGCTTGATCCGGTCCTGATGACATTCAGGTCCGGCATCGTCTACATGGTTTTCACAGAGCCTGTTCATGACCGGTATCTAAACTCACTGCGGTCGGCGGGGTCTATTGCCTCGTTGACGAACCGTCATTTTCATTCTTTAGACTGCGCCGGCCTGAACCCAGGCGACGCACTATGACTTCTTTATAGGGGACTTCGATGTCCGTACGACGCACACGCAAAGACGATGGCAGCCAATGGACAGTTGCGGACAGCCGCAGTGTTTACGGGATTCGCCATTGGGGGGCCGGGTATTTCGCGATCAATGACGCCGGTCGCGTCGAAGTTCGTCCGAACGGTCCGAGCAGCTCGCCTATCGACCTGTACGAGCAAGTCGACCAGCTGCGCAAAAGCGGCCTGTCCTTGCCGTTGCTGGTCCGTTTCCCAGACATCCTGCAAGACCGCGTGCGTCAGCTGACCGGCGCATTCGACGCCAACATCGAGCGTCTGGAATACCAGAGCAAATACACCGCGCTGTACCCGATCAAGGTGAACCAGCAGGAAGCGGTGATCGAGAACATCATCGCCACCCAGAACGTTTCCATCGGCCTGGAAGCCGGGTCCAAGCCTGAACTGCTGGCAGTGCTGGCACTGGCGCCGAAGGGCGGCACCATCGTTTGCAACGGCTACAAGGACCGCGAGTTCATTCGCCTGGCGTTGATGGGCCAGAAGCTCGGCCACAACGTGTTCATCGTGATCGAGAAAGAATCCGAAGTCGGCCTGGTGATCGAAGAAGCCAACTCGCTCAAGGTCAAGCCTCAGGTCGGCCTGCGCGTACGCCTGTCGTCTCTGGCCTCGAGCAAGTGGGCGGACACCGGCGGCGAGAAATCCAAGTTCGGCCTGTCGGCGGCGCAACTGCTGTCGGTGGTCGAGCGTTTCCGCGCGGCCGGTCTGGACCAGGGCATTCGCCTGCTGCACTTCCACATGGGCTCGCAGATCGCCAACCTGGCGGACTACCAGCACGGCTTCAAGGAAGCGATCCGCTACTACGGCGAGTTGCGCAACCTCGGTCTGCCGGTGGACCACATCGACGTCGGTGGTGGCCTGGGCGTGGACTATGACGGTACGCACTCGCGTAACGCCAGCTCGATCAACTACGACATGGACGACTACGCCGGTGTCGTGGTCGGGATGCTCAAGGAATTCTGCGATGCGCAGAGCCTGCCGCACCCGAACATCTTCTCCGAAAGCGGCCGTTCCCTGACCGCGCACCATGCCATGCTGGTGATCCAGGTGACCGACGTCGAGAAACACAACGACGACGTGCCGCAGATCGAGAACAAGGAAGCGCTGCCGGAAACCGTGCAGTGGCTGGTGGACCTGCTGGGTCCGACCGACATCGAGATGGTCACCGAAACCTACTGGCGCGCCACGCACTACATGAGCGATATCGCCGCTCAGTACGCCGACGGCAAGCTGACCCTGGCCGAGAAAGCCCTGGCCGAACAGTGCTACTTCGCCGTGTGCCGTCGCCTGCACAACTCGCTGAAGGCGCGCCAGCGTTCCCACCGTCAGGTGCTGGACGAGCTCAACGACAAACTGGCGGACAAGTACATTTGCAACTTCTCGGTGTTCCAGAGCCTGCCGGACACCTGGGCCATCGACCAGGTCCTGCCGATCATCCCGCTGCACCGTCTCGACGAAGAGCCGCTGCGTCGCGCGGTACTGCAAGACCTGACCTGTGACTCCGATGGCAAGATCAACCAGTACGTCGACGAGCAGAGCATCGAGACCAGCTTGCCGGTGCACGCGTTGAAAGAAGGTGAGGACTACTTGCTGGGTGTGTTCCTGGTCGGTGCCTACCAGGAAATTCTTGGCGACATGCACAACCTGTTCGGTGACACCGACTCGGTGAACATCTACCAGAACGCCGACGGCAGCGTGTACCACGCCGGTATCGAAACCCACGACACCATCGAAGACATGCTGCGCTACGTGCACTTGTCGCCGGAAGAACTGATGACCCACTACCGTGACAAGTGCGCCAGTGCCCGCATCAGCGCCACCGAGCGCACGCAGTTCCTCGATGCCTTGCGTCTGGGGTTGACCCGTTCGTCGTACCTGTCTTCCTGAGGTAAGCGTCACGCTCATCAGGTTGTCTGAAAAATTACCGTTTGCCGCGGAAATTTCAGATGACCTGGTGGGGCAATTCTCCTGTCCCAGGCGAAATTTCCAGCATCTTCGACAACCCAGCGCATTTGGTCCTCTTTTCGCGTAGGTTATTTCCTAATTTGTATTTCGGCACTCTACTCGGCCATGTCTCTCAGCGAGAATCCCCGGCCGCCCCTCCTGTAGAGAAACGCCGATGTTCAATCCGGTCAGCGAACCGTCATTTCGTCTGGATGTAGCAGGTCTGCCCGGCTCCCTGGAGGTCCTGGCCTTTACCGGCAGAGAAGCCATCAGCGAGCCGTTCGTGTTCGACCTGGAACTGCTGATCGAAGACCCGGTGCTTGACCTTGCCAGTTTGCTGTACCGTCCTGCCTCGTTGCATTTCGGACCGGCCGGAAGTCACGTACATGGACAATTGCATGAGCTCGTCCAGCGTGACCACACCTCTGGCCCCCGACTCTGCCAGGTGCGCCTGGGGCCAAGACTGGCTTGCCTGGCCCAGCGCTTCAACCAACGAATCTTCAGTGCCCGCTCAGTGCCGCAAATCCTCGACCAGATACTCAAGGAGCACGGCATTACCGGCAAGGATCGACGCATGGCGTTAAGCGGCGAATACCTGCCCCTGGATTTTTGCACGCAATATCGAGAGTCAGACCTGCAGTTTCTCCAGCGACTGTGCGCCCGGGAAGGGCTTCACTACCACTTCGAACACCGGGCCCGCGGGCACTGTGTGGTGTTTGGGGATAACCGGCAGCATTTTCCAACCGGCGAACCTGCGGTATTGAGGAGCGAGAGCGATCGGCCGGCGGTGCGGCAGTTCGAACGTCAGCGCAGCGGTGAGACAGCAGTGCAATGCGCCGAATGCCGGACGGATCTTGCGACCTTGCGCAGCGGTCGGCTGATGCCGCTGTCCGGTCATCCGGTTGCCGATTGCAATCGGCTCTGGCTGTTGACCTGCGTTGAGCATTGGGGCAGCCAGGATGCGACGACGCCTTACCACAATCAGGCCCGTGCCCTGCGCTGGCCGGCACCCATCGAGCCGCCCGGTGCAACGGTCAAACCAAGGATGCATGGCCCGCAACGGGCGTGGGTGGTCGAGGTCGATGAGCCAGGCCCCGACCCGGCAAGGCCGATACCGGTGCAATTCGACTGGCTTTACCAGGGCAAAGGGGCGGCGCCCAGTCATTGCTGGTTGCCCCTGGCCAGGCAGTTGCAGGCCTCGACCTTCTCGTCATTACGGGAAGGGACTGAACTGGTCGTGAGTTTTGTCGAGGGCGATCCCGATCAACCGCAAATAACTGCGGTGCTGCATGCGTCGGCAATGGTCGAGATGACGGATGCCGACACACCCCTACCCAGTAGCACCCATGATGAGGGGCTGGAGCAATGGTTGCGTTCGGGGGAGCCATTGCTGATGCTGTGCCTGCTGCCCGGTGGCGGCAGCTTCAACCATTGCGCGCAGGCTTTGTGCACCTGTCGTCTGGCGACGCAGCTTGGCCAGAGCTCTGGAGCATGATTGCCACACGCATGCCCGAGGCCCCCCCGCAGTGGCTGTTGCTGGATGTGCCGGGTACGCCACAGGCGGGTGTCACACTTCGGCGGATGTTTGCCCAGGCCCGATGGTTCGGGTTGTTCGACGGTACGGAGTGGCATGCGCTGCATGAACAGGGGCCGGTCCTGGTCGATTTGCGCACCTGCCCGGCACTGGCCGATTTATGCATCGTCGACGGACAACGCTGGCCCGGATTGCTGATGGTCAGCGAGGCCGGCGCTGCATCGTTGCTGGCGCATTTGCGGCGCATGCTCACGGTCACGCTAGGCCTGCACCGGGCCCTGTTGAGTTACTACAACCCAACCACGGCCAGTTATTTTTTCGATGGTTGCGATGCCGTTGAACTGAGTCGCTGGTTAGGGCCTATCCATCAGTTACGCTGGTTCGGCGGTAGTTGGGCCGACCGCGCGATGGGGTGTGAGGGCTGGCAGCGCTTGTCCAATCCGGGGTTGGCTGTCAGCCCGTTGGCCATCGAGGAAGGCCTCAGCGCCGGGCAGCAGGGAAAATTGCAAACCTGCCTGCTGGAACAGCATGCCTGGCGCTGGAACCGATCCACGGGTGTCGATTTTCCCCGTCTGTGGACCCTTGTGCAGGAAGGGCTGGCGCTGGGTTTCAGTGAGCGCCCGGTGCTTGATGGCTGGATATGGCTACGCTTGCAATATCCCGATGCCGTTCCCGTGCAGCCGTCGCCGGGCGGGACTCAGCAGGAACGACTCGATAGCCTGCGTCGCCTGTGGCAGAACGATCGACCCTGGCCATGAGGTCGAGTATTGTCGGGCCACGCCCGTTCAGTGAGTGCCGGCGAACCAGCCATCGTTACGACGCAGGCGCCAGGCGATCATGCCGAGGGTCAGACTGCGCAGCAGCATGAACAACAGAAAGGTTATCCACAGGCCGTGGTTGCCCCCGCCTTGCAGTGCCCAGCCGAAGGGCAGCACCAGCGCCACGGTCAGCAGCATGCCGTTGCGCATTTCCCGGGCGCGGGTGGCGCCGATGAACAGGCCGTCGAGCAGGTAACTCCAGACGGCAATCAGTGGCAGTACGGCGAGGTAGGGCAGGTAGATGAACGCGGTGTCGCGCACACTTTGAATGTCGGTTTGCATCTCGATGAACAGATGTCCGGCGAACAGAAACAGCGCGGCAAAGCCCAGGCTCGCCAGCAACGACCAGCCTCCCGCCACCACCAATGAACGGCGCAGGGCATCGCGGTCACGTGCGCCAAGCGCATGTCCGCACAGGGCCTCGACGGCGTGGGCCAGGCCATCGAGGGCGTGGGCGGTCAGTAACAGGCCATTGAGCAAAAGAGCATTGGCCGCGACCGTGGCGTCACCCAGACGTGCGCCTTGCACCGTGATCAGGAAAAACACCGATTGCAGCGCCAGACTGCGGATGAAGATGTCGCGGTTGACCGCCAGCAATGGCCGCCAGCTCTGCCACAGCGCCAATGCCGCCCAGACGATATGCCCGGGATAGGCGCGCAGGGCTTTGCGGGTCATCAGCAAGCCGATCAGGGCACCGGTCCATTCGGCAATCACCGAGGCCCGGGCCGCACCGACCACGCCCCATTCCAGGCTGAGGACGAACCACAGGTTCAGGGCAATGTTGACCAGGTTGGTGCTCAGCAGAATCGCCAGGGGCGCCCGGGCATTCTGGGTGCCGAGAAACCAGCCGACCAGTGCATAACTGGCGAGCGCCGCGGGTAGGCCGAACAGGCGGGTGTGGAAGAACTCGCGGGTCAGTTGATCGAGCTCCGCCGACGGTTGCATGAAGTGCAACGCGACCCCGCTCAAAGGCACGCCCACCGCACCCAGGACCACGGCCAGGCCGATGGCGAGCAGCAGGCCTTGCAACAGAATCTGCCGCAGGGCCGCGCCATCCCCGCGCCCGGCCGCCTGGGCGGCGAACCCGGTGGAGCCCATGCGCAGAAAGCCCATGGCCCAGGCGAGGAAGGTGTACAGACTGGCCCCGACCGCGACGGCGCCGAGTTGATGGGCGTGGGGCAGGTGACCGATGACGGTGCTGTCGACCAATGCCACCAGCGGCACGGAAATGTTCGAAAGAATCATCGGCGCAGCGAGTGCCCAGACCCGGCGATGGGTAGGGCGGTCGCGCCAGTCGGCGGTCAGGTTGGACATGCAGGCTCCTTGGGAGCGGGCATTGTAGCGGTACATCGAGAGCAAACCGCGATCAATTGTGGGAGCGAGTCTGCTCGCGATAGCGGTGTGGCAGACACTCATATGTTGTATGTGCCGGCATCATCGCGAGCAGGCTCGCTCCCACAGTGTTCGGTGCTGTCAGTGGATGATCCAGCTGAGCAACCAAAGCCCCAGCAGCAACCAGATGATTCCCATGATGAACGACGCATTGAGAAAGGCGCGGATCGCCGACCACAGCAGGATCAGCCCGAGGATCAAGGTCACGATGCTGATGACCGAGGTATCCATGCCCAGCGCCTGGGACAGGCCTTCGACAAAATTGCTGCTGGCGTTGCTCAACAGACTGAACAGCCCGCTGAGGGCATCAACGATGAAGCGGATGATCGAGCCGAGTACCTGGCCGAGCCATTCGGAAAAACCTTCTACCTGCATGGAATGAACGTCCTGATTAAAGAGAATTGAGTCTTGGGCTGTCGATCATGCTGCCGAGTTCCCACAAGCATAGAGGGTTGCACACAGAGCATGCATCTTCTGCCCCTTGCCTTCACCTGTGATCCCCCCGAAGCTATACGCCTTCAGGAGAGCCCGATGAACCTTGTTGAACTGACCGAACGCCTGCACGCCATCCGTGACCGCAATGACTGGCGGCAATTTCACAGCCCGAAAAACCTGGCCATGGCCGCGAGCGTGGAAATGTCCGAGCTGGTGGAAATTTTCCAGTGGCTGACCGAAGACCAGTCTCGCCAGTTGTCGGCGGACAAGCTCGCCCACGCCGGGCAGGAAGTCGGTGACATTGTGCTTTATCTGTTGCTGTTATGCAGCGAGCTGGGCCTGGACATGGATGCCGTGGTGCGTAGCAAACTGGCGGACAGCGAACGGAGGTTCAGCTGATGAGCGACCGTCATTTCGATCAGTTGGCGACCCGTTTCGCCGAAAAAATCTACGGTGGTGCCAAAGGTGCGATCCGTCTGGCGGTGTTGCAGGCCGACCTGACCGAAATCCTGCCCGACCGACCTCTGCGTGTGCTGGACATCGGCGCCGGCCTTGGCCACATGTCGTTGTGGCTTGCCCAGCGCGGCCATCAGGTGACGCTCGCCGAGCCTGCCGAGCCGATGCTCGAAGGCGCCCGCCAGCGCTTTGCCGAAGCCGGACAGAGCGCCACGTTCATTCAGGCACCCTGGCAGGAGCTGCTCGGGCAGCTCACCGAACCCTACGACCTGGTGCTGTGCCACGCCGTGCTGGAATGGCTGGCCGAACCCCACGCCATCCTGCCGGTGCTGCATCAACTGACCAAGGCGGACGGCTGGCTGTCCCTGGCGTTCTACAACCGCGACGCGCTGATTTATCGCAACTTGCTCAAGGGCCATTTCCGCAAGATGCGCAAGAACGACATGGCCGGCGAAAAGCAGAGCCTGACCCCGCAACAGCCCCTTGATCCGCGCGAGCTGGCGGCGCAACTTGAAGGTCTGTGGCAGGTCGAAACCATGAGTGGCGTGCGGGTTTTTCACGACTACATGCCGGTGGAATTCCAGGCCCGCGCCGAGCTGGCGGACCTGCTGGAAATGGAACTGGCCCACCGTCGTCATCCGGGCTTTGCCGGGCTTGGGCGCTACTTGCACTGGATCTGTCGGCCTGCCTGATCGGAGCAAGCAATGAAAAGTCATTCAGGTGTACTGGTGTTCTGCCTGGGGCTGGCTGCCTGTCAGGGCAGCAACCCTTATGTCGCCACGTCGAACCCTTTGCCACCGGCACCGCCCCAGGCCGCCAAGACCTTTGACCGCAGCGCTTACCCGGCAGCCCCCCGTGACTATGGACGCTACCGCAGTTGGGCGTGGCTCGACGGGCACCTGCCACCGGGCACCGCCTGGGCCGACTCGGCGCAGATCGCCGAAGCGGTCAGCAATGCGCTGGATCAACGCGGCTTGCGCCCGTTGCACGACAATCGCCCGGCCGATCTGTTTGTCAGCGCCGACCTGCGGATGGAAACCCGTTTGCGCCAGGTTCAGGACGACTACTACGGCGGCGGTTACGGTGGCTACAACGGCTACGGACCTGGATATGGCGGGTACGCCACCGTACCGGTCGTTCGTACCTATCAGGAGCAAGTCGTAGTGGTTCAGGTGGATATGTATGACGCCAGGAGCGGTCAGCCGGTGTGGAGCTCCAGTGCTGAAACCGGCAACCGGGGAAGCGAAAGCGAGCGGGCCGATGCCATACGGGAGGCTGTGGAAAAGGCAATGTCGGCGTATCCTCCTAGTTAGCTTCTTGTAGATAAGAAGCATTCCGCAGGATCATGCCTTCAACCGGAGACTCATCATGTTCCGCCGTTTTGTTTTACTGGCAGTGGCCGCGCTGCTCAGTGCCTGCGCCGCCAACCAGGTCAATCATGACTTCGACGCCAGCCGCGATTTTGCTGCCTATCGCAGCTGGACCTGGAAAGAGCCCGCCCTGCAATACCGTCCCGATGATCCAAGGATCAAGAGCGATCTGACCGAACAGCGCATCCGTCAGGCAGTTGCCGATCAACTGGATCAGCGCGGTCTGCGCCCGGCCGCCACAGGTGCCAAGGGCGATTTGAATGTGCAGACCTACCTGATTGTCGAAGAGCGGCAACAACAGGTGACCACCAATTACGGCGGCGGCTGGGGTAACCCGTGGTATGGCTACTACGGCGCTCCCATGTATAACGAAACCCGCAATGTCAGCTACAAAGTGGCGACCATCCAGATCGACCTGCTCGATGGCAAGGACGGCAAACTGGTGTGGCGCGGCAGTGACGAGCAGATACTCAGCCGCACGCCGAACCCGACGGATCGTCGTGATGCCATCTGGGAAACGGTCACGCGGATATTGGCCAACTATCCACCTCACGCCTCCTAGAATCAGCCAGTCTCCCAACCCCTGTGCTCCCCCACAGGGGTTTTTATTGTCTGAGCTGGCAAGTTGCCAGCAGTCTCGGCCACCCTTGTCTACACTGCTTGTCACCAACGGAGGTTGCGCCCGGCAGTGCGCCGGCAAAGGAGTGCGCCATGTCTCCCCGCCAGCAATTTCGCGGCCCGGCCCGGCAACGGGGGGCGATCGGCTTGATGGCCGCTTTGACCCTGACTTTGGCTTTGGCATTCATGTTGTTGGTGGTCGATACCGGCAGGTTGTACCTGGAAAAACGCAGTTTGCAGCGCGTGGCTGACATGGCCGCACTTGAGGCAGCCACAAGGGGTGGAGACTGTTCCGCCGGCTCAACCGCGAACACCTATGCCACGGCCAGCGCGCAACGAAACGGTTTCACCATTCCCTCTACGGGACGCGCACTGGCTGTGGCGTGCGGTGCGCTGACCCTGGATGCCAACAACCTTCGGGTATTCGGTGCAGACCCAAGCCAAAGCGAGGCTATCCGGGTTATCGCCAGCCATGTCGTGCAACAGAGTATTGCCGGTGGCATCGGCGCGTTGGTCGGCGGTGCACCGGCGGGCTCAACGCTGACGCTGAGCGCTACGGCGGTCGCTGCGCTGCCGCCTCCCCTGGCTTCATTGACGATCCGCAGTGCGGCGCTGACCTTCGATGCCAGCAAGGCCACCATTACCAGTCTGCTTTTCGGGGGGTTGCTGGGAGGCAATCTCAGTATCGATGCGGCGGGCTGGAACGGTTTGGTCAATACCAACATCAGCCTGCTCAGCTACCTGAATAGGTTGAAGATTGACCTTGGCCTGAGCGCTGCCGGCTACGACCAGGTACTGGGTAGTACGGTCAACGTCGGCCAGTTGATCCAGACCGCCATCAACGTACTGGACCCCAACGGCACACTTGGAGCATCCGCAACCATTGTCAGCCTGCAAGCGTTGAAGGTGGCGGCGGGTACGACGTCCGTTGTGCTGGGTAATATGTTGCATGTTGAAAGTGGAGCCGACATCTCGACCCTTGCCGTGAATCTCAAAGCGTTCGATCTGATCGAAGGGTTTGTGCAACTGGCCAACAAGAAGAACGCCTTGGTCGCGAACTTCCCGATCGACATCGCAGGCCTGGCGCAAATCAATGCACGAGTGCAGGTGATGGAGCCGCCGCAACTGTCGGCAATCGGCAATCCGAAAAACGCGGCATTGGCCCCTTTGGGCCCCAACCGCATCTATGTACGCACGGCTCAGGTCAAGACATTGTTGTCGATCAACCTGCCCGTGCTGGACGCCATCACGCCTCTGGTCAACGCCGTCATCGATCTGGCCGCACCCTTGGCCAATATTCTGAACTCATTGTTTGATTGGGACCTGGTGGGCGTCGTCAACGCATTGACCTGCGCGTTGCTCGTGCCCTGCGACACGCCGGAAATCAAGCTGTTGCCACCACCGGTACGCATCGACGTGGCGCTGGAGGCGGCCGGTGCCTGGAGTTATGTCACGGCTTACAGTTGTGTGAGTACGACAAACAAAAGCCTGACGACCAGCACCACCACCACACTGATCGGATTGAAGATCGGGCAGATCAACCCCGCCGATGTGTTCGGCTCGCCCACTGTTCCACCCAGCAACCACGTCAATCCCCTGAAGGTCATCGATATCGGCGTGCAGACCTGCCAGCGACTGCTGATCCTGCCGCCAACCTGCTACAACCATCAGCCAGGCGTTGGCGGTAGCATCGATATCATGGTCAACACCGCGATTGTCCAAAATGCCAACATGTCCCACGTCTATTCCGCACCGGCGGCTGCCAACCTGCCGGAGATCAATCAGCCGCCGTTTTACTACGCCTTTACCACGACCAATATCGTCAACAGCCTGAGCACCACCGTGAGTAACCTTGGCGTGAACATGTACGGGCCGTCGGGCAGCATCGTGGGTGGCTTGGGCAGTATTTTGAGTGATGTCACGACGGCGTTGGTCAATGCGATCAATACGGTACTCAGCCCGTTACTGGATACGCTGATCAATACGTTGCTGGCGAGCCTGGGGATCGACCTGAACAAAGTCGAAGTGGGTGCCAACCTCAGTTGTCACTCGGGTCGAGCGGCGCTGGTGATCTAGTCCGGTTTCACGATCGGCAGTTCAATGCAGAAACGCGCACCCTCGGTGGCGTTTTGTATGCTCAGTTTTCCGCCCATGTTCTCGACGATGCCGTAGCTCACCGACAAGCCCAGGCCCGTGCCCACGCCGACGGGTTTGGTGGTGAAGAACGGCTCGAAAATCCGCTCCAGTAAACGTGGGTCGATACCGCCGCCGTTGTCCTCGACCCACAGGCGTACCGAGCCTGTATCCCGTTCGGCGTACACCGAAATCCACGGTCTGAAATCGGGGTTGGCCTCGCGCTTGCCGAGCAACGCATCCCGGGCGTTGACCATCAGGTTGATCAGCACCTGCTCAAGCTGATCGACGTAGCCACGCACCTGCACTTCAAAACCGGGTTCGCGGATGCGCAGGTCGACGCCTTTGCCACGCATCCCTTCGGACAACAGCGCCAATGTGCCTTCGATGGCCTGGGCCGGGTTGAACGGTTGCTGCTCGATTTCCGAACGACGGCCAAACACCCGCATGTGGTCCACCACCCGCGCGGCGCGCTGCACCTGGGTGTCGATGCGGGTGAGCTTGTCGATCAGGTAATCGACCTGTACGTCGCCGTTGTTGAGGCGCTTGAGTACGTTGACGATGACCATGCGGATCACGTTCAGCGGCTGGTTGATCTCATGGGCCAGGCCGGTGGCCATTTCACCGAGGGTAGCCATTTTCGCGCTTTGTGTGAGCTGCTGCTGCGAGCGCCGCACCTCGGTGTTGTCGCGGCCAACGGCCTGGACCTCGAGCAACCGGCCCTGTTCATCGAACACCCCGCGATCGGACCAGACCCACCAGGCGTGTTCGCGGCCGGGCAGTTGCAGGTTGATCTCGGCGGTGCTGACCGGAAACTCGGGGCTCAACTGGTTCAGCCGTCGGGTGAATGCCTCGCGCTGTTCCCCGGACATCCAGTCGCCCAGATTCACCCCCGGCAATTGTTCGGGTGCCAATTCAAGATACGTGGCCAACGGGCGGTTACCGAAGGTCAGGGTCAGGTCCGGCTGGTAGCGGCAGATCATCGCCGGCGAGTCTTCCACCAGAATCCGGTAGCGTTCTTCACTCTGCCTGACCTGTTCGGTGGCCAGGGTCGCTTCGGTAATGTCCAGCCACAGGCCCACGGCTTCCACCGGCAAGCCGAGGTCGTCGCGCAACAACTTCGCCTCATCCAGCAGCCAGTGGTAGTCGCCGTGACTGTCGCGTAACCGATAGCGGGTGCGCACCGAGCCTTCACGCAGCAACAGCCGCGTGCGCTCGAAATACTGCAGGCGGTCGTCGGGATGCACCCGTTCCACCAGCGCCCCGGGTGCGCAGTCGGCGAGGGTCCAGCCGAGCAGTGGCAACAGGCTGTCGCTGAAGAACACCGGTTGCAACGCACCCTCGACATAGCGCTGTACGTAAATCACCGCCGGAGAGCTGGCGATCAGATTGTCCAGGCGAGCATGGGCGGCGGCGGCGCTTTGCTCCTGGTTCTTGATGTCGCTGATGTCGAGCATGAACCCCACCAGCCGCCGGTTTTTCCCCGCGCCCAGGGCCTGGCCCTGCAGGCGATACCAGATGGGTTCGGGCACACCGTAGGGGCGATACAGGCGCACGCACAGCAGCAGGGGGGTGCCTGTCTCCTGCAAGTCTTGCAGGCAGATGCGCAGCTCTTCGCGGTCGGCGGGATACACCTGATTGAGCCAGTGCTGCATGGATAAACGCGACGTTCCAAGGTTCAGGGTAGTGGCCAGTGAAGGTGCCAACTGAACCTCGTCGCTGTCGCTGAAGACTTCCCACCAACCGGTTCCCAGCAAGGCTTGCAGTGATTCCAGGCGTTCCAGTTGCAAATGATGCCGGTGCTCGCGCAGGCGCTCGAGCAAGGGGCTGGCGAGCGCGGCGGTGATTTGCAGCCAGTCGCGTTCCGTGACATCGGGGGCGCGTTGTTGCGCCGTGTAGAAGCCGCACAACAACCAGGCGACCACCCCTTGTGCATCGTGATAAGGCACGGCGAAGCCATCGGTATTGCCGAACGTGCCTTGCAGGCGCGGGTGTTCGCGCGGGGTCAGGTGCTGCGGCGTTGAGCCGCTCAAACTGTCCAGCCCCGTGCCCAGGCGCTGACCGTTTTGCCACAGTTGCGGTGCATCGAGGGCCGCGTAGTGCTGGTAAATTTGCCATCCCTGTTCCTGCTCATCGAGCAAGGCCAGGGCAATGCACGGAATCTGAAAGCGCTGGGCCAGGCTTTGCAGTTGTTCGGCCAGCATTTCGGGCAGGCGGGCCAGGCTGGACAGGCGTAACTGTTCGGCGATTTGCAGCGCCAGCACCTGGCATTGTTCGCGGTTGCGCGATTGCCGGCGCTCGAGCAGCAAGTCGCTGATGTCCAGCATCTGCAACAGCCAGGCATCGGCCATGGGTTGCACCCAGCCGCGCAAATGCAGGGGTGGGCCGTTGAGGCTGTAAAAGTCCAGGTCCAGGGTTTGTCCCTGCCAGTCCGCCGGAGAGCCTTCGATGGCGAGACTGCTGTGGGGCAACAGGAAGTCGAGCAGGTGCGGTGCCTGTGCGCCGGGGGGGTGCTGGGCAAGCAAGTGCCGCAGCGGGCCGCTCAATTGAACGGCACGCCCCTCGGCATTGAGCTGCATCTGCAAGCCGAAGCTGTGCACCCGCAGTGCCTCGGGTGGCTCCGGTGGGGGCGGCGGGTGGCGGTGGAGCAGGCGCCCGAACAATTTGTCCCCGGCACTCAAAATTGCAGGCTCGCACTGGCTGTGAGGGTCGCCGGCAGGTTCGGTACCCGACCGATGCCGGGCAGGTTCAGGAACGGGATGACGGCGCTGATTTTATTGGTGGGGTAGCTGATGCGCACGGTCAGCAACCCGCCCACATAAGTAACGTTGGCGTCGGTGGCGACGTTGAAATTCAGGGCCGGTGCAATCCAGGCCGTTTGCGTGGTCAGCTCCGTCGTGGCGCGGGCGATCAGTGCGGCGCTGTAGCCGGGGGTGGCCGGGTCCAGCGCCACGCTGCGGCGCACGGCTTCGGCGGTCGACTGGTTGAATGACTGCATCAACAGCAGCGGCAGGCTATAGCTGATGATGCCGTAGAACACGCCAAAAAAAATGATGAACACCAGGGCGAATTCAATCGCGGCGGCGCCTTTTTGTTTGTGGGGGAGGCTGGCTTTCATGAGTGCGTCTACCCTGACCAACACGGAGTAATGTCAGCATAGAGTCATTCAGCCAAAACGGACGTTTTTTACCGAATGCAGAGCTTTGTCCTACTGATCTGGCTGGCACTTTGCGCCGCACAGGATGCCCGACAACGGCACATCGCCAATGGCCTGACTGTGGGCGGCGGTGCTCTGGCCCTGGCGTGGCTGCTGTGGAGCGGCACGACCTGGCTGGGTGCCGAGGCGCAACAGGGCGGCTGGGCTTTTTTGTTGGCCCTGGGCTTCACGCTACCGGGCTACGCGATGAAGCGAATGGGTGGCGCAGACGTGAAACTCATGGCCGCCCTGGGTCTTGCGACGGACGGTATGCACGTGCTCGGCACGTTTATTGGCGCCGGATTGGCCAGCGTTTTCTGGCTGCTGCTGGCGCCAAGAGTCTGGCTTCATATGGGTCAAGGGCTTAGAACCCGTCTTTTTTATATGGCACCTGAAATGTCAAGGAAGCAACCATTTGCACCCTTCGTGCTGGTGGGGCTGATGCTGACATTTGCCTGGCTCCGCTAGCCGCCCCTTTTGTGTACATAGCCTGAAACTACGTCTACTTTTCAGACAGAAGTTGTACAGCCGTTGGCTGTCGCTGAGGGACGGGTCAACCTTTGACCTGACAGGGAGTTGCTCGTGAGCAAGTTTACTTCGGCAGTAAAAGTCCTTGTGGTCGACGATGCGCCATTGATCGTTGAAGAGCTTTGCGAATTTCTGGAGGGCAAAGGTTACCGTTGTGTTCCGTGCGAGTCGGGCTATCTGGCGATCGAGCGTTTCAAAGAAGACCTCGATATCGGCCTGGTGCTGCTGGATTTGCAGATGCCCGGCATGGACGGCATTGAGTTGATGCAGGAGTTGCAGCGGCTATCGGGCAAGCACCGGGCGTTCGAGGCGATCATGCTCACCGGGTGCGCCGACAAGCAGGACGTGATCAAGGCTCTGCGCGCTGGTGTTGCCGACTATTACCAGAAGCCGATCGATCTGAATGAGTTGCTCGAAGGTTTGCAGCGGCAGGAAGTGGCCTTGCAGGAGAGGCACAAGAACCTGCAGTTGGGGCATTTGAATCAGAAGCTTCAGTATCTGTCCGAGTCGATCGATGATCTTTACCAGGACCTGGACAAGGTTCGGCGCGGGCCGCATGCGGGCGCCGGTGACCGGGGTGTCGCTGATACTGATGCGGTGGAGGTTCCGGCGATTTTCAATCAGTTGTCTGCGCGGCAACTGGAGGTGGCGCGGTTGGTGGGCAAGGGGCAGACCAATTATCAGATTGCCTGTGAGTTGGGTATTACCGAGAACACGGTGAAGTTGTATGTGTCGCAGGTGCTGCGGTTGACGCATATGCATAACCGAACGCAGTTGGCGTTGGCCTTGTCGCCCAGTGGTTCCTTGGGGTGGCGGCGGGTTACGGCGCACTGAGTCTTGGCGGCCTCTGGGCCGACCATGTTGGTGGTTTGGGTTGAGTACATATCCGTTGCTGCGGTAACGGCCCGTTGCTAAGGCTCGGGGTTCCTTCGCTGCCGAGGGGGCGGGTGGATCAAGATCAAGAGCTGCAGGCGAGCTAACGCTCGGCCTGATGAGTGGTGAGAAGCGGCGAGGGTACGCGGCTTTTGCTTGTGCTTTAGCTTTTGCTTTTGCTTGTGCTTTTCTGTGGGAGCCAGCCTGCTGGCGATAGCGGCCTGCCATCCGACCAATCCCCTCTCAGATGTAGCCAGCCCAACTGTAGGAGCGAGCCTGCTCGCGATGACATCCCTCCAGCCAACACATTCCTGTGTAGTTTTCCTCAAACCCCTGGGAAATCTCCGACACGCTTTTCAGGTTGTCCGTCGGAAGCGCGATCTCTAGCCTTTGTCGGTCGCTGAAAATTCAGCGTCCGGGCGTCGCGGCTCGATTCCTAAGGCATAATCGCTCCACCTGACAACAACACTTTCTGGTGTCTGTCGTTCTGTGTCATGGCGACTGTGCGCGGGATACCTTCGGGTATGCCGAGCTGCCTCTGGGATCGGTCCGCGAACCCGCGTACAGCTGCCACCCCAAATTGCTTCGCGGCAATTTGGACGTGGCTCCATTTCATCCCAGAGGTGCAACGATGTTCAAACCCACCCCAAATCCCCCCAAACCTGTCACCCAAAAGCCCGGCACGATGTTCATCATCGCCCCGGACATCGACACCGAGACCCTGCTGGCCCACGCCTGTGAATCACTGGCGTCGGCGAGTGTGATGGCGAGTGATTTCGCGGGGTTTCTGCAAGGCTCGCAGCGCAATACGATGCTGGGGATTGCGCAGGTGATCATGCTGGGCGAGCTGGCGGTGAATCGGGCACTGGATAATCTCGATCCGCAGGATTAGTGGCCAAAGGACCGGGCCAGGGCCGTGAAGCCAGGGCCGGCGAGGACGATCAATAACGCCGGGAAGAGAAACAACATCATCACGACGGACATTTTGGCGGACATTTTGGAAATGTATTCCTGCAGGCGCGTCAGGCGCCGGTCGTCGAGCAACTGTTTGAGCGCCAGCAAGGACTTCATCGCGCCGCCACCCTGATGGATCAATTGTTGAAGGATCACGCAGGTGTCGGTGAATTCGTCTACCGAGAGCAGTCGGGTGGTCTTGTTCAGTTCTTCGCCCAGTTCCAGCCCGGAGTCGACGCGGGTCAGAATCAGGCGCAGTTCATGGGTCAGGGCGGGCAGCAGTTGCCTGCCTTCCTGGCTCAGCACACGCAGGGATTGCTCCACCGCCATGCCCGATTCGAACAGGGTGCGCAGCAGCGCAATGAAGGTCGAGGTTTCGGTGGCGAGTTGTTTTTGCCGACGCTGTGCGGCGGCGGACAGCCAGCGTTTGGGCAGCAGATAGCCGGCACAGGTGGCGAGCATCGGGGCGATCCAGTGGTTCTCCACACTCGGGTAGAACAGCCCCTGGATCAGCAGGCACAAGGACAGCGCCAACAGCGGCACGCCTACCTGCAAGGCGGCGAACTGTGAGCGTTGGCGTGCGCTGCGCCAGCCAAGGCGGTTGAGCAGGGTCTGGGTTTCGTTGTCCATTTTGACCGACTGCTGCCCCAGCCGACTGGCGCCCAGGGCCTGCAGCAACAGGGTGAGGTGACTATCACCCGGCGCCTTTCCATCCAGTCGCTGGGCCACCTGGCGTGCTCGTCGGCTTTGGTCCAGCAAGGCGCTGAGCAACAACAGTGCTGCCCCGAAAAGCAGCAGCGCGCTTACCAGCAAGAGCATCATCATATTCATAGGCTACGCAACATGCGCCAAAGCGCCAGGCAACCGATCACCTGAAATCCGAAGGCACTCGCCAGCATGATTTGCCCCGAGCTGTCGTGCCACATGGAAAGCAGGTAGGTTGGATTGGTCAGTAGAAAGTAGCCGGCGACCGAGACCGGCAGCAAGGCCAGGACCGCGGCAGTGATACGGGTTTCGCCGGTCATGGCCTTCAACTGGCGAGCCGCTTGCTCGCGTTCGCGGATCATCTTGATCAGGTTTTCCAGCAGCTCACTGGCATTGCCACCATAGCGGTGGTTGACCTTCAAGCCGAGTGCGAACAGGCGCAGTTCGTCTTTCTCGTACAGCTCGGCGAAGTCCGAAGCGGCGTCTGCCAGGGTGACCCCCAGTTGCACATTGCGCTGAATCCGGCCCATGGCATTTTTCAGCGGGTCGTCGGCCGCATCGATGGCGCCGAGCACGGCATCGGCCAGGGTCCGCCCGGACTTCAGGCTGCGTACGGCATGGTCGAGCAACATCGGCAACTGGTCGATCATGCGGCTGAGACGACGCTGATAACGCCAGCTGATGAAGAGCCGTACCACCACCGGAGGCACCAGCAGCGCCAGCAGCGCGCCGACCCAGCCACCCAGGGCAATTCCCAGCAGCACCCCGAGTATCCAGAACGCCAGCCACTGGCCCAGGCGTTCGGTGGGGCGTCCGAGTCCGGCGCGCAAAAACGCCCGCTCAAGGCCCGCCCATGACGATTTCTGCACGACCCGCAGCGGTTGCCCCTGGCTCAGGCGTCCCAGAATTCGTTCGTTGCCGGTCTGGCGCAAGCCGTTATAGAGCAGGCGCAGCGCCAGGCCGAGAAAGATCAGGCAAACGAGGATGAGCAGCGCCGGTTTGAGCATGCCGTGGCCTCAGTACGCCGAGGGAGGCAGCGCCGAGTCCCGGCGCAATTTGTCGCCAGCCGGGTTCACGGCTTCGCGCAGGAAACCGAATCCGGTGTGGCGGTCGAAACGGAACAGCGTGTTGGTGACATACATGTCGTCGCGCACCCCAACGACTTCCACCACTTCACTGACGCAGCGGCGCCCGTCGGGCAAGCGCGTGAGCTGGATGACCACATCGAGCGCCGCGCAGATCATTTGCCGCAGGGTGCGCTCGGCGATGCTGCGGCCGGTCAAGCCCACCAGGGTCTCCAGGCGCAGCAGTGCATCCTGGGCGTTGTTGGCGTGGACGGTACTCATCGAACCGTCGTGGCCAGTGTT
This sequence comes from Pseudomonas sp. IT-P74, assembly GCF_949768175.1. Classification (NCBI taxonomy): domain Bacteria; kingdom Pseudomonadati; phylum Pseudomonadota; class Gammaproteobacteria; order Pseudomonadales; family Pseudomonadaceae; genus Pseudomonas; species Pseudomonas sp. IT-P74. Next base: position 84,187 of record NZ_CATKQD010000013.1, read on the forward strand.
CATGGCGGTCAACACATCGACCACTTCGACTCCGCGAATTTCGCCGAGGATGATCCGGTCCGGGCGCATCCGCAGGGCGTTGCGAATCAGGTCGCTGGCTTTCACCTCGCCATGGCCTTCGGCATTCGGTGGACGGGTTTCCAGGCGCACGACGTGAGGATGGCCCAGTTGCAGTTCGGCGACGTCTTCGATGGTGACCAGTCGTTCCTGAGGGTTGATCAACTGGCTGAGAATGTTCAGCAGCGTGGTCTTGCCGGTGCCGGTGCCCCCACTGATCAGGATGTTGCAGCGTTTGCCCACGGCTTCCTGAATGAATTCGTAGATCCCGTGATCGATGGTTTGCATCGCGATCAGGTCGGAGCTTTTGAGCATGTCCTGGCGGAATTTGCGGATCGACAGGCACGGGCCATCGAGGGCAATTGGCGGAATGATGGCGTTGACCCGGCTGCCGTCCGGCAGGCGCGCGTCGACCATCGGCGAAGACTCATCGAGACGTCGGCCCAGGGGCGCGAGAATCCGTTGCATCACACGTTCGACGTGGTGCGAATCGATAAAGCGCAAGTCACTCAGGTGCAGCAAGCCTTCACGTTCGACAAATACCCGGTGCGGACCGTTGACCAGAATCTCGGTCACCGCCGTGTCGCGCAGCAGTACTTCCAACGGGCCGAAACCGGTGAGTTCGTCGACGATCTCTTCGGCCAGACGTTCCATTTCATAGCGGGAAATCGCCAGGTGCAAACGCGCGATGTACTCGGCCACCTTGTCGATCACGAACTGCGCCAGCGCCTGACGCGAGCCCTCCAGCAGGTTTTTCCCCGACTCTTCGATGGCGTCGATGATGTAGCGGTGCAGCACCAGTTTCAGGCCTTCGTGGTCGGTATTGCCGACCGCGCCGCGTTGGGGTGAGCCGAAGAGTTTTTCACTGCTCATTGTGCGCCCCTCAAGCGGTTGAACCAGCCGGTCTTGGGTTTGGCCAGGCCTTCGGAATGCTTGGCCAGGCGCTCGCCGAGGGCGCGCAGGCTCTGGGTGAGGCTTTCGCGTGGGGCCAGTTCGAACAAGGTCAGTCCCTGGTTCTTGGCATTGAGCCGCACTTCCGGACTGTAGGCGAGGGTGGCGATGATCTCCAGGCCGAACGTCTTGCCCAGGGTGTCGGAGTCCGGTGCGACGCTGCGCAGGTAGCGGTCCACGAGCAATTTGGCGTGATCGAGCTTCATGCCTTTTTCGCGCCACAAATTGAGCACCGTGAGGTTGCGGCGGCAGTCGAGCACGTTCTGGTCGGTGTACCACAGCAGTTTGTCGCAGTGACTGACAAAGGTGCGCAGCGCTTCACTGTCGGGTTGGCCGGTGAGGTTTACCACGATGTGCTGGAAGTGTTGGCGCAGGGCACTGAGCAACATGTACAACTCGGCGGCGCTGGTGTGTTCCAGCGGTTCATCGCCACTGGCGTAGGCGAGGATGCGCAGCCCGGCCTCGCAACTGGTGAAGGCACTGTCGATCAGCGTCGCGTCCAGGCGTCGCAAGTGGCGCAGCGCATCGCCGAAATGAAACGAGCTTTCAAGGCCCAACAGCGCCAGGCTATCGCCCCGGGGTAATCCAAGGTCCAGCAGCAGTGTGTGCTGTCCGCTTTTTTGCACCACTTGCGCCATGTGCGTGGCCAGCAACGCGCCGTCGGCGCTGCTCTGCACGCCATACAGTACAGTCAGGCGGCCCAGGTGCGTGTTCGGCGCGATGGCGGGCAGGCGTTTGCTCAGGCGTCGCACCAACCCCGCGACTTCACTGGCGCGTGAACCATAGGCCACGAAATCCCTGGCCCCGGCACGCATCGCATTGAGTACCAGCTGGTTGTCCATGCCGTCGCCCAGCGCGACGATCGCCAGCATCGGCTTGGCTTCCAGCGCGCCTTCGATCAGCGCACTTTGGGTGACCACGTGGTCGCGGTCCAGGCCGATGAACACCAGGCTGGCGCAGGTCACGTCCACCAATGCCAACAGCTCGTCGAGGCTGCCGCCACCGGCGCTGACCACCTGGCCCAGGGGCGCAAGGGCGCCTTGCAGCCATTCCAGGTCGGTGCTGTTGCGCGTGATCGCGAGGAAGGTTTGACTCAGGTTCTGGCTCATTGCGATAACTCACTGCGTGATACCGCACTCGCCGACAGGTCGCCGAGCAAAGCACCCCGGATCGAGCCATTGAACAACGACGTAAAACGTCTGCGCATGGAAAGGCGTCCTTGTTCGATTCAGGGGGTTTGTTGAGTGATCTCGTTGCCGCGAATGACTTCCACGCTGGTTTTGCGCGACGCGACGGCCGGGCGGGCAACGGGTTTGGGCGGCGCAGTCATGGCCAGCTGGCTGAATTGCAATAGCTCGCGGTTGGCATTGGCCAGGTTGGCGGCAGAGCTGCTTTCGCCGGCCCAGTAGCGCGCCAGGCGTTTTTCATCGGCGCTACGTACGGCCAGGCGCAGCACGCCGGCCTGGGTCGCGAGCATCAGGCGGCTCACCAGTTGTTCAGGAACCGCGAGCAACACGGTCCGGGCCGCGGCGCGGGATTGATCCTGTTTGAGTTTTTCCTCTACGTTGCGCGCCGGGCCGGAAGGCTGGCCGTCGTTGGTCAACCCCAACTGCTCGCCGACCCCGAGCACCCGCAAGGCCGGTATCACGAGTTGTGCCGTTGGCTGCGGATTGAGGGTGTCCATGCGCAGAAACAGCAGCACATCGACATAGTCGCCAGGCGTCAGTTGCCCGCCGACTATGACCACTTCGTCCGTGGCGACCGCCAGGGCGCGCTCATTGGGGCGGATCATCCGCGACAGCTTGCTGCCGGCTTCGAAGCTTTCGTCGTTGAGCCAGCTGCCGGCGGTGAGGGCGCGCCAGGGGGTACGGCCAATCGCCTGGTCGAGGCTGGTCAGGCTGCCAGCCGGGGCGGTGTGCAACTGTTCCAGCACGACATCGGCTGGGGTGACCGGCGTATATGGCGCGACATCGTTGACCAGCACGACCACGGGATGGCGGGTCGGGTCGTTTGCCGACAGGGACGCCGGGATGGCGAGCGGTGCACTGACGGTGGACTGGGCAACGGCCTCGGGGGCCGGTTGACGACTCAATGAGAGCCCCCAGTAACCGGTAATGATGGCGCCGAACAGAAACAATCCGGCGAGGCCCAGAGTGACACGGCTGTTCATGAAGGCTCTCCCTTTCCTGCTGCGCAAACCCCGTCAAGTCCAACGAGACAACTTCGCAATCAGGCAGCTATGAACATGGAACTATTTCGCTATTTGACGGTAGCGCAGGTAAAGCAAAATGCCATTACTGTGGGAGGAAAAATCTAACGAAAGTGCAAAGTTGCGATAAAACGACCTGTTTTATGACGTCAACGAAACGGTTAATACTTTAGTGTTAATGCGTATTTACAGTTGTTGGGCCGGGGAATGCCGACAATGCTGATGCTGGCACTGGGGAATCATGTTGCGTCCGTGCAACACCCGTCGTCGTCCAGGAGAAATGCCATGTCTTTTTCCAAACTTGTTGAGAAGGTCAAATCCGGAATCGCTTTTTACAAGGGCCTGGCCAGGGATACCGAAGGGGCGTCCGGTATTGAGTACGCGATCATTGCGGCCATGGTCGCGGTGGTGCTCGCCGGTTTCAGTACGGGTGTCCAGAACGCCATCTCGGCCACGTTCACCACGATTCAAGCGGCGCTGTGACAAGGAAGTCGACAGTTTGTTGTTGCTTCACAGGGTTTCTAACGTCAGCGCTTCGTCCATTGCAGGTGTGACCTCATGAACGCTCTCGCACGGCCACGCCAACAGCTTCTTCTGGTGGATGACGAAGAGGATGCATTGCTTGAGTTGGCGGAGTTGCTGGAGGGTGAGGGGTTCAATTGTTTTACGGCCACTTCGGTCAAGCTCGCGTTGAAGCATCTGACCCGGCATCCCGATATCGCTTTGGTGATCACTGATTTGCGCATGCCGGAGGAGAGTGGCATGTCGTTGATCAAGCGCTTGCGCGAGCATACATCGCGCGAGCATTTGCCGGTGATTGTGATGTCGGGGCATGCGGGCATGGATGATGTCAGTGACCTGTTGCGTTTGCAGGTGCTGGATCTTTTTCGCAAGCCGATTTATCACGTGCGGTTGTTGGAGACGCTGAATAATCTGTTTCCGCTGCCGCAGGTTTATCTGGTCAAAGGTTGACTTGGCGGCCTTTGGGCCGACCATGTTGGGGTTGATTGAGTACATATCCGTTTCTGCGGTAACGGCGGCTTATGGTTTCGCCCTTACGGCGAGTCCCTTTTGTCAAACGACACAAAAGGAACCAAAAAGTCTCGCCCCTTACGTACGGCCCCTCGCTGAGGCTCGGGGTTCCTTCGCTGCGGTATTCATCCGGGGGCATTGCCCTCCGGTCTGCTTCGCGACGACCTACATGCAATGAGTTCGACTGCGTCGAACGGCGCTGCGCGCCAATCCCCGGATGAACACCTCCGCTCAGCCTGCCGAGGGGGCGGGTGGATCAAGATCAAAAGCTGCAGGCGAGCTAACGCTCGGCCTGATGAGTGGTGAGAAGCGGCGCGGTGTACGCTGCTCTGCCTTTGCTCTTCTGTGGGAGCGAGCTCGCTCGCGAAGGCGGCCTGACAGCCGACCCATTTTTTTCGAATGTACCCAGCCTAACTGTAGGAGCGAGCCTGCTCGCGAAGGCGGCCTGCCAGTCGACCGAAATCTTGCAGATGTACTCAGTACCTGTGGGAGCGAGCCTGCTCGCGATGACGGCCTGACAGCCGACCAATTTCTTGCAGATGT
>NZ_CATKQD010000014.1:0-83083 GCF_949768175.1 Pseudomonas sp. IT-P74
GGCGTAGAAAAAAGCACGATCAATCAAGCACAAATTGGCGCAGTTATTTTTGTCCCGGGACACTAGAATAGGTCCAACTTTTTCAGAGTCAGAGCGCTTATGCCGGAGCCGGTTGACGCCCAAGGGCTGTCAGAATTACCACTAGAAAATCTGGTTGCCTGTCATGAGTGCGACTTGCTCATGCGTAAACCAGAACTCGCCCATGGCGAAAAAGCCCTGTGCCCGCGCTGTGGCTACGAGCTTTATGCCAATCGGTACAACGTCGTACAGCGCAGTCTTGCCCTGGTCATCGCCGCCTTGTTGTTGTTTATTCCGGCGAACTTTTTACCCATCATGCAGCTCCATCTACTCGGCCAATCCTCGCAAGACACGGTCTGGAGCGGCGTTGTCGCCCTTTTTGACACGGGCATGCAAAGCGTTTCAGTGATTGTGTTCCTGTGCAGCATGGGGATCCCGCTGCTCAAACTGCTGTGCCAACTGGCCGTATTGTTGAGTATCCGTTTCGATGTCGGACGCAGCTACGGCTTGTTGCTCTATCGCATTTATCACCATATACGCGAATGGGGGATGCTCGAGGTTTACTTCATGGGCGTACTGGTGGCGATCGTAAAACTGGCAGATATGGCAGCCATCACCGTAGGCCTCGGCCTGGCGTGCTTCATTGGTTTGTTGCTGATTCAAGTCTGGCTGGAGGTCGTAATGTCGCCTCACCAGATCTGGCAAGCGTTATCAGGAGAAGATGCGCATGCGGGCGATTGATGCAGGCATTCTGATTTGCAAGGAATGTCATGAATTGAACAGACAGGAAGCTGATACCGATGAGCAAGTCTGTACGCGCTGCGGTGCGCTGGTGCATGCCCGCAGCCCGAATAGCCTGGTGCGCACCTGGGCATTGCTGATTACCGCCGCCATTCTTTACATACCGGCCAACTTGTTGCCGATCATGACCGTGAACTCCCTGGGCAAAGGTGCGCCCAGCACGATCATGGCGGGAGTGATCGAGTTGGTGCACTACGGCATGTTCCCCATAGCGGCCGTGGTGTTTATCGCCAGTATCCTGGTGCCCACCTTCAAGCTGGTGGGCATCGCCCTGCTGCTGTTTTCCGTGCAGCGCCGTCAGCCCCTTTCGGCTCGCCAGCGCATCTGGATGTACCGTTTCATTGAATTCATCGGCCGCTGGTCGATGCTCGATATCTTTGTGATCGCCATCCTCGTGGCGGTCGTGAATTTTGGACGGCTTGCCAGCATCGAAGCCAATCTTGGCGCCATCGCTTTCGCCACGGTGGTGATTCTGACGATGCTTGCCGCGGTAACTTTTGATCCCCGACTGATTTGGGATAACACGGAGTCGGACGACGACCATGACTGATTTGCCTGTAGCGAAAACCCGACCGGCTTCGAACTGGTCTGCCATTTGGGTGTTGCCCCTGATCGCCTTGATCATCGGCGGCTGGCTCGGCTGGCGTGCCTATAGCGAGACCGGTATCCAGATTCAGGTACGATTTGAGAGCGGCGAGGGCATTCAGGCCAACAAGACCGAAGTTGTCTATAAAGGCATGTCGGTCGGCAAGGTCAAAAGCCTCAAGCTCGATGACGAAGGCAGCTCCAAAGGCGTGATCGCCAGCATCGAAATGAACAAGGACGTTGAGCAATACTTGCGAACCAGCACACGTTTCTGGCTGGTCAAGCCGAGCGTGACGCTGGCAGGGATTACCGGTCTTGAGACGCTGGTTTCAGGCAACTATGTCGCCATCAGCCCGGGGGAAGGCGAGCCCGTGCGCAAGTTCAAGGCCCTGGCCGAGGAACCGCCGCTCTCCGATGCCCAGCCCGGTCTGCACTTGACCATCAAGGCCGACCGCCTGGGCTCGCTGAACCGTGGCAGTCCGGTGTTCTACAAACAGATCAAAGTGGGCCAGATCAAAAGCTATGTGTTGTCCGAGGACCAGAGCACCGTCGAGCTCAAGGTCTTCATTGAGCCGACCTACGCCAAGCTGGTGCGCAAACACACGCGTTTCTGGAACGCCAGTGGCATCAGCATCGACGCTAATCTGTCGGGTGTGAAGGTTCGCAGTGAATCCCTGGCCAGCATTGTCGCCGGTGGTATTGCGTTTGCCACCCCGGAAAACCGCAAGGACAGCCCGCCTACCGACCCGAGCCTGCCATTCAGGCTGTATGAAGACTTCGATGCAGCGGCGGCCGGTATCCGGGTCAAGGTCAAACTCAGCGACTTCGAAGGCTTGCAGGCTGGACGTACGCCGGTGATGTACAAAGGCATTCAGGTCGGCAATCTCAAGGCGCTGAAGGTCGATCCAGATCTGTCCGGCGCCACCGCCGAATTGACGATGGATCCGCTGGCCGAGGATTATCTGGTCGAGGGCACACAGTTCTGGGTGGTCAAACCGTCTATTTCCCTGGCGGGTATTACCGGCCTCGAAGCGTTGGTCAAAGGCAACTACATCGCTGTGCGGCCTGGCGACAAGGGTTCGGCACCACAACGGGAGTTTGCGGCACGGGCCAAGGCGCCGCCGCTGGATCTGCGTGCACCCGGCCTGCACCTGGTGTTGTTCACGGAAAATCTCGGTTCGCTGGAAGTCGGCAGCCCGGTTCTCTACAAGCAGGTCAAGGTCGGTTCGGTACAGAGCTATCAGTTCTCGCGCACCAAAAAGCAGTTGATCATCGGTGTGCACATTGAGAAGGAATACGAGGATCTGGTCAACGCCTCGACGCGCTTCTGGAATGCCAGCGGGATCACGCTCACGGGCGGACTGACCGGTGGGGTTCAAGTCAAAAGTGAATCGCTGCAAAGCTTGATGGCCGGTGGTATTGCGTTTGAAACACCGGAAGCCAAGGCGCCGCTACAGAAACGTATTCCGCGTTTCCGCTTGTTCGCCAGCCGTGACGACGCCACGCAAAAGGGCGAGGTGATCACCATCAAGGTCGACCGCGCCGATGGTTTGCGCACGGGTACGCCGATTCGCTTCAAGGGCCTGGATGTCGGCAAGATCGAGGACGTTGACCTGAGTGACGATCTGCAATCGGTGCTGCTGACCGCGCGGATTACCGAAGTGCCGGAGCGCATCGCCCGGGTCGGCAGTCAGTTCTGGGTGGTCAAGCCTGAGCTGGGCCTGATCAAGACGTCCAACCTCGAAACCCTGGTGACCGGGCAATACATCGAGGTGCAACCGGCGCCGAAGAACCTGGGACCGCAGAAGAACTTTGTCGCTTTGGCCGCAGCTCCCGAAACTGCAAAGCAGGAAGCGGGATTGAGTCTGGTGTTGAGCGCGGCCCGTCGTGGTTCGCTCAAGGCCGGCGTGCCAGTGACGTATCGTGAAATCACCGTGGGCAAGGTGACCGGTTATGAGCTGGGCCAGACCGCTGATCGCGTCCTGATCCATATCCTGATCGAGCCGAAGTACGCGCCACTGGTACGCAGCGGTACAAGGTTCTGGAACACCAGCGGTTTCGACTTCGATGTCGGTCTGTTCAAAGGTGCAACGGTGCGCACTGAATCCCTGGAAACGATGATTCAGGGCGGTGTCGCCTTTGCCACGCCGGACGGCGATCGCATGGGCAGCCCGGCGCGACCCGAGCAGACGTTCGCGCTGTTCGACAAGTTCGAAGAGGAATGGCTGGGCTGGGCGCCGAAGATTTCGCTCGGCAAATAGTTTGATGGTGCTTGTGCTGCCGTCTTCGCGAGCAGGCTCGCTCCCACAATGGATTGCGTTTACGCCGATCTAAAGTGGGAGCCTGCTCGCGAAGGGGCCTTCAAACGCACTGAAAGGCTAAAAACAAGTTGATAAAAAAGGCCGCGATCCAATGGACCGCGGCCTTTTTCATTACCTTCGATTCAAGCCTCAGACCGCATCCAGCTCCGGTTCATCCGCTTGTTCGTTGACCGTCGCCTTCACCTGATCGTGACGACGGATGTACTTCCAGTCCGCCTCATCGATGTAGATGCCGGCCGGGCCGCTGCCGCCTTCCAGGTCGATGGCGACACTGGCGCAGACCTGCGGCTTCACGCTGGCCAGGATCGGCACGAAGCCCAGTTGCAGGCTGGTTTCCAGCAAGGCGGCCTGGTTCTTCTCATCGATGTCCGCCGCTTCGTCGAGGTAGTACGGCAGGCGCACACGACCGGCCTGGTCACGGTCCATCAAGTGCAGCAACAAGTACATGTTGGTCAGCGCTTTGATGGTCATGGTGGTGCCGTTGGAAGCGGCGCCGTCGATGTCGGTGTGGATCACCGGTTGGCCGTTGACCTTGGTGATCTCGAACGCCAGTTCGAACAGGTCCTTGAGGCCGAGCTGGTTGTGGTTGGCCGCCACCAGCCGTGCCAGGTATTCCTTGGCCTCTTCGTTTTTGTTGTCCTGCTCGGCGCTTTGGCTGAGGTCGAAGACCGACAGGGTTTCGCCTTCTTCGTACTGACCGGCGCTGTGGATGATCTGGTCGATGTGCTTGAGCGCTTCCTTGTTCGGCGCGAGCACGATGCGGAAGCTTTGCAGGTTGGAGACCTGACGTTTGTTGATCTCTCGGTTGAACAGTGCCAGCTGGTGTTCGAGGCTGTCGTAGTCGCTGCGGATGTTGCGCAAGGTCCGGGCGATGTCGGTCACGGCTGCACGACGGGCCTTGCCCAGCGTCAGGGCTTCATCGGTGCGGTGCGCGTACGCATTGATCAGCAGTGACAGGCGGCGCTCCATATCGTCTTCGCTGTCGAACTTGGCCACGCCCTTGAGGCGCACCTGAGCGTACAGCGCTTCGATCTGACCATCGGCGCGCAGCAGGCCTTGCCAGCTGTCCTGATAGTCATTGAGCAGCGGCAGCAGGTTGTCCATGGAATCGTCGATCGGGTCCATGAACGGCGTGCCGAATGGCAGGTCTGTCGGCAACAACTGACGGCGGCGCAGGGCGTCGTCGAGAGTGCGTTGCTTGGCTTCCATGTCGCCGATCTGGCGGCCGACCAGTTGCAGCTTGGCCGACAGTTGCTGGACGCGCTCGGTGAAGGCATCGCTGGAACGCTTCAATTCGTCCTGAGCGGCTTCCATCTGCGCCAACTGTTCCAGTTTGTCGCCTTCCTCGGCGCTCAGGGTTTGCGCGCGGCGGAAGTCTTCCAGGGCTTTCTGCGCATCCAGCACTTGCTGGTACAGCGCTTCGGTCTGGGTCTTGCTCGCGGCGCGGTCGGCGGCCACGGCCTGCTGGGTCTTCAGTTGCTTGAGTTCTTTGTCCAGGCGTTCCTTCTGGTCGCGCAACGCCGCGCGGTCAGCCAGGGCCTGCAACGCTGGCGGCTCGATGTGGGAGATGTCGATGGACAGGCCCGGCACTTCGAAGCGTTCGCCTTTGAAGCCGTCGAGGATCAGTTCCACGGACTTCACCCAGTCGCCGTTCTCGTCGAGGGTGATACCGTGTTCGCCAAGCGGCAGACTGAACAGGGCGCTGTTGAACAGGCGCATCAGGCGCTCGACGTCCTGCTGCGAGAATTCTTCGCGCAGACGGGCGTAGCTGTTGTTGTCGGCGTGATCGAGTTGCTGCCTGACCGACTTCAGGCGTTTTTCCAGATCGCGCAGACGCTCTTCCAGATCTTCGGCGCTGAACTGACGGGACTGGGCCAATGCACCGGCCAGTTCGTCATGGGCGTCCTTGGCGGCGAGCAGCTGTTGCTCCAGCACCTTGACGTCATCGACCAGGGCAAAGCGATGCTTGAGCACCGACAATTCGCCGAGCCAACGCTGGATGCCGGTGATTTCCCGCTCCAGGCGCATCAGTTCCTGCGTGCCACCACGCTGATCGTTTTGCAGGGCGTCCTGTTCGTTGCGGTAGTGCTCGGCCTGAATGGTCAGCTCTTCCTTGCGCGCACTGGCGTAGTCCGACCAGGTGCCCAGCAGCGAATCGAGCAGGGGCGAGATCCGGTGCAGCTTGCCGCGCAGGATGTCGCGTTGTTTCACACCGTTGGCCAGAGCTTCGACCAGCGGGCCGGCGGCGACCAGCGAGTTGTAGTCTTGCTCCATGCGTCGTACATCGCGGAACGCCTCTTCGCACGCGGCAATGTAATCGACGCTGCCGGACCGCAGGCTGTGCTCGAAGGCATCGAGGAACAGCTGCTTGAGCTTGGCCGCGGTGATTTCGCGCATGTGCAGCAGGTTGATGAACAGGGCGCGGAAGGTCTTCAGGCTCTGCTCGCTGGTGGAACGCAATGGAATCAGCGTCAGGTCCAGCGGGATCGAGGTGTGACCACCGACCAGCAAACGGCGCAATTCGTCCGGCTTGAGTTCGTAGGCTTTCAGGCCTTCGCGCTCAAGGTTGGTGAACAGTTCTTTCTGGCGCAGGCAGGTGTCGTTTTTCTGGTAGTGGGCCAGGTCCAGTTTGCCGGCATAGGCAAAGAACTGATGACCGAAGCCGCCACCCGGGCCGCGGCCGACCACACCGATCACGTGGGGGCCGTGGGGCAGGTTCACTTCCACCAGGATGTAACTGGTGTCCGAGGCGAAGTAGAAGCGCCGGGATTGTTCCAGGCTGTACTTGCCGAAACTCATGTCCGACATGCGCGCCAGGATCGGGAACTGCAAGGCGTTGATCGAGGCGGATTTACCGAGGTTGTTCGCGCCGTATACCGACAGCGGCTCTTCCAGCGGAAACAGGCCGAGGCTGTAGCCGGCGGTGTTCAAAAGGGCAAAGCGGCGGATGCCGTAACGTTCCTTGCTCATGCGTCGAGCTCCTGTTCTTCGGCGATGGCGCGGGCCAGGGCGTCTTCTTCGCTTTCGTCTTCAAATTCTGCGAGGTCGAGCGGATCGTCGGTCTGCAGCAGTTTTTCGTCGCTGTCTTCGTCGATCAGTACCGGCACCGGCAACGGCAGGACGCTGTGCAGGCTGGCGGCCAGGTCGCGGTCCTGTTGCACCGACAGGCACACATCAAGGAAGCGGTGCATTGGCGGCAGGAAGCGGTAGACACCGTTTTCTTCGCTGGCGAAACCGAGTTGCGTCATGCGGCGCATGATCTTTTCTTCCAACTCGTCCTGGGTCTGCACTTCGGCCTGGATGAACAGGTCGCGGTACTTTTCCAGCAACGACGGCAGCTCATCGCGGCCGAGGCTGCCGCCATCGAGCACGGAGATCGGGTCGCGGCCCTGGTCGGCCAGGTGCTCGACGAGGATGAAGGTGAACAGCGCCAGACGCTGGGCGGTCTTGTTCACCGCCGCCGCCGCGAGGTCTGGTACGAAGTAGTAGAAACCGCGGGTATCGCAGACCAGTTCAAAGCCCAGGGCCTTGAACAGCGTGCGGTATTGGTCCTGAAAGTTCGACAACTGTGCGTACAGCTCCGGATCGCGGCGGCTGACGTGATAACCCTTGAACAGCTCGCGAAAGATCGGTGCCAGATGGGACAGTTCGGATAGATCAAGATGCATAAGGAGTGCTCGCAGAATCCTCGGCGGCGGTGTTACTGACCGAGAGCAGGGCGAAGGAGCGCAGGCTGACCTGGTGCTCGTGAGTATGGTATTGGCGACGTTCCAGACGCTCGCGCTTGAAGCGTTTCTCCCGCGACAGGCGCGAGAACCAGTACAGCAATTCGTCGGTGGCGCCGTCCGGCTCCTGCTCCAGCAGCCAGGTCATCAGGTCCGGCATCGGCAGGGCGTCTTCGCAGCGTTCGAGCATTTCCCGAACGGTGCGTGGCGCTCGTGGCGCTTCGCCTTTCTGGGTCTTGTGCGCCTTGGGGAAGCGTGCAGGTTTGGGCTCGAAGCGGGCCAAGGCGTAGACGTAGGCTTCGACCTGGCTGGCGCTGCCGAGGAAGGTACTCTGCGGACGGGTGAACATCGGCATCGCCGCCTGTGGCACGGCGTCGATGCCCTTGCGGCGGATCATCGACAAGGCCAATGCGGCGCCACGGGTCACGGCGTTGTGCCGGCGAGCTTCTTCACGCAGCGGCAGCAGCAGCTCGCGGGCGTGACGCAGGGTCAGTTGGGCGCTGGTCTGCATTTCGAGGATGCGCGCGTGGGTGCGCAGCAGCATGTCGTCGTCGACCAGGTGGCCGAGACGCTGCTGTTCGCTGAGCATCTTCAGCAGTACGGTTTCGACCTTGCGCACGCCTTGTTCGAAGGCGCCGTCGGCGTTCACCAGATCAATCATCGGCTCGACGTATTCGTCCCAGGTCGCCAGCACTTCAGCGTAACGCTGGCGCAACGGAATCTGCCGGTCGCTGGTTTTCGCCCGTTCGGCGACGGCCACCAGGGCCTGTTCGTCGTTATCGAGTTTTTTCAGCACGTCACGCACGCGCATGTCGAGCAGGCGCAACTGGCGGGCCAGGTCATTGCCGTCGCGAATATCGAACGCGTCCTGGATATAACCGGCCAGGCGCTCGAGGTGACGCAGGTAGGCTTCGATTTCCAGGCACAGGCCCAGGCGGTGTTCACGACGCAGGTAGGCGAGGAAGTCGTGAATCTGCGCGTTGAGCTCGAAACGGTTCGGGCTTTTGGCCACGGGAACCAGGATATCGAGGCGAATCCACACATCCAGCAGGCTGGTGATGTCCTGCGGCGTACTGTCGAGTTGCTGGGCGGCCAGTTGCGTGCGCAGTTCGTTCAGGCTCAGTGTGCCTTGGTCGAAGTGCTCGCACAGTGGCTCCAGAAGTGCCCAGTGTTCAGCGAGGGCGCGCAAGACGCGCTTGGGTTCGATCATCGGAATGGCCGGCTGGTTGGCGATTAAAAGCCGCGATTGTACTGCATCGGGGGCAATGCGATTCAATCCCGGGACGGACTGTCGCCTTCTTTTCGGTAAAGTGCATCGATCAACTGCGGGCGATCTTGAGCGAACGGCGGTAGAATCAGCGCACTTTAGTTATCCACAAGTGGCCGACCTTTGCTTATCGAGTCCCGTCGTCGCGCTTATCTGGCCGCCATGCAGGTGGTCAACTGGCTGCCGCGCACCGAATTGCCCTTTGCCGCGCCGTCGCGGCCCGAGCTGCTGGAGATCCCCGAGCCGGTGGTAGTCGCGCCTGTCGTGCCCGCTGTTGTGGCTCAGGCGCCCGTGGCGCCTGTGGTCAAGCCGGCCGAGCGGGCGAAGATCGAAGTACCGCGACCATCGTTGGCGAGCACGCGCACCGGGGCCAAACCGGTGGAAGAGGCCGAAGAGGCTCCGGTCGTGGTCAAGGCGCCGGTCGTGCCGCCGCCGCGTTTCGCCCTGCAATTGCTGCGGGCCGGGCGTTGCCTGCTGCTGGTGGAGTTACCCACAGGCGAATCCTTCCAGACTCGCGATCCGGCCTACCTGCTGCTCAAGGACATGCTGCGCGCCGCCGGTCTGCCGGACAGCCCGCAGATCGTCGGTGAGCCGGTGCGTTGGCCGCTGTTGGTGCGTGGCACGATGGATCAGGGCCCGGAAGCGGCCCGCGACTTCGTGCAAGGTTTTCTCTCGGTGCGCATGGAAGAAACGCCCTGCGCCTGCTTGTGGCTGATCGGCCTGCCTGCGGTGCGATTTGCCGGCGAGGCGGATGCCGAGGCGTTCAATCGCGAGTTGCAGATCGAAGGCCTGGGCTCGGCCTGGGCAGTGCCGGGCCTGGAATTATTAATGGAAGAGCCACAGCGTAAAGCTGATGTCTGGCAAGCCATGCGTCGGCTGATGGCGCGCTGGAAAGAATCGAATGAGTGACGCTGTATCGTTTCGCCCGATGACCGAGGCGGACCTGGAAACCGTACTGAAAATCGAATACGCGGCCTACAGCCACCCCTGGACCCGCGGGATTTTCCTCGATGGCCTGGGCAAGTATCAGATCTGGCTGATGTTCGAAGGTCAGCAGCAGGTCGGCCACGGTGTGGTGCAGATCATCCTCGACGAGGCGCACCTGCTGAACATCACGGTCAAGCCGGAAAACCAGGGCCGCGGCCTGGGGCTGACCTTGCTTGAGCATTTGATGTCGATCGCTTACAAGGCCGACGCCCGGGAGTGCTTCCTGGAAGTGCGCGACAGCAATACCGCGGCGTTCAAGCTGTATGAGCGTTATGGTTTCAACGAGATCGGACGGCGTCGGGATTACTACCCGGCGGTGGGCGGGCGCGAAGATGCGGTGGTCATGGCCTGTACTTTGGTGGATTGAGCCTCAAAAGCTTCGCGAGCAGGCTCGCTCCCACAGCGATTTGTGTCGTGCATAAAACCTGTGGGAGCGAGCCTGCTCGCGATGAGGGCCTGACAGACACCAAAGATCAGCGCTTGCCGTCCATCGGATCGCGCCGCGCCAGTTCAGCCTCATCCAGGCCATCGCCGCCGCCAATATCGTCCTCATCGACAATGCTCAGGTCCCAATCCGCTCGGCTATCATCGCCGGTCTCATGGGCATCCCGGGCGCCGTCTTCACGGATCAGGGTTTCCGGGCTCAGGTCGTCGTCGGTCGGTTGATGGTCACCGGTCAGGCCCGCTTCACGTCCGCGCCGACGAGGCATCAGTTGCTCGCGCTCCCTTTCCGGCAGTTCGTCACCGATTCTGGCGCCGGGCGCTTCTTCATCGAAGTCCAGCTCGCGCACCGAGCCCATGCGGTCTTCGTTGTCATCGACGGGTTCCGGTTGCGCCGCATCGTACGGACGTCGTGAATCATTCATGGTAATTCCTCATACTGTAGGCCTTACTACGGTTGACCTACTTGGCTACCGAGAATTCCACCGGCATGGAGCCCCGTGTTCCGGATCAGGAGAGCATCTGCATTTCGCGCGTGACCCCGACAGACGGTTGTCAGTCAAAGATGCGCATCATTCTTGAGGCTTCAAAGCATGAACGAATTACAAGATCTGATTGATAACAACGAGCGTTGGGCCGCTGCGATCAAGGAGGAAGATCCTGACTTCTTCGCCAAGCTGGCTCGCCAACAGACCCCTGAGTTCCTGTGGATCGGTTGTTCCGACGCCCGTGTACCGGCCAACGAGATCGTCGGCATGCTGCCGGGCGATCTGTTCGTACACCGTAATGTGGCCAATGTCGTGCTGCACACCGACCTCAACTGCCTGTCGGTGATTCAGTACGCCGTCGATGTACTCAAGGTCAAACACATTCTGGTCACCGGCCACTATGGCTGTGGCGGTGTGCGGGCTTCGATGCAGGATCGCCAGTTCGGCCTGATCGACGGATGGCTGCGTTCGATTCGCGATCTCTATTATGAAAAACGCGAAGAACTGGCCAAATACGCCACCGAAGAAGAGCGCGTCGACCGCCTCTGCGAACTCAACGTGATCCAGCAGGTAGCCAACGTCGGGCACACCAGCATTGTGCAAAACGCCTGGCACCGTGGGCAGAGCCTGTCGATCCACGGCTGCATCTACGGTATCAAGGATGGTCGCTGGAAGAGCCTGAACGCGACCATCAGCGGTTTCGAGCAACTGCCGCCGCAGTACCGCCTGCGTCCGTTCGAACCTCTGTGAAACCCTTCAATACCGACTTCGCCGACGCCACTGTTGCAAAAACAGCTGGCCGTCGGCGTTCGGCTCCTCATCGTAGCCGGTGATCCAGCCTCGGCACTCGTATGAGCCGCACTGGCAGGCGAACTGGCGCTGCAGTTTGTCTTCGCTGGCGGCGAAGTCCATGGTCAGCCAGTCACCCTGGCCGATGTCCTTCAGCGTCCATAACCACAACTCGCTCAAGTCGAGAAAGACATTGGGGTCGCAGGAGTGTCGCAACAGTCCGCAGAAGCGCGGGTCGTAGACGTGCACGCCCGGGGCGAGTTGACGGGTATGCCGGCAGCGATAGGGCAGTAAGTGCCCCGACGCCCGGCAAAGACGGGTGATTCGCGGGAACTCGCGCCGTGCGGCAACAGCCGTGGCTTCGCCCTTGGCGTTTTCAATGATTTCGAAGTCGGCCAGGGACGGAAATCCCAGGTGAACGGGCAGCTCCGAAAAGGGGTAAATACCTTGCGGCGGTTGCGGGCGTTTTCGTTGAGGGGCGTGAGCTTTCATAACGATCCCTGTCTGCTGAGTGCTGCGACTTCCTTGTGCCGACGTTCCTGTCAGCACAGCGGCACATGAGTTCAGCTCAAGCCTCTCGCAGATACTACGGGCGGTCTACTGTCATAAGTGACAGATTTGACCGCCGTTCATCGGATTACAACGGCGGAGCAGGTTTTGCCGTGGTTGGCGCCGGGGCCTTGAGTTGTTTGAGCTGGGACACGATCGAAGCTGTCGCGCATTTACCCACAGCCTGTTGGGGCGACAGGTTACGGATCGAGGTGTAGAACAGTTCGCAGGTTTTTTCTTTCTGGGCCACTTGCCAGGTTTGTCTGCAGGTATTGAGCTCAACGTCCGGATTGCTGTCCGGTTGGCGGCCCATGGCGGCCTGCCAGCACGCAGCACTCAAGTCCTGGCCCATGACTTTCAGGCCTGCGGCATCGGCCTTGGCCTGGGCGTCACTGCCGGTATAGCTTGCCGGATCGGCGGCATACCAAATGTAGCTCGGGTGGTTGGAGCCCAACACGGGGACTTTCACGCCGTTGTCCGGGGTGATCAGGGCCAGACTCAACACGTTCACCGTCTGCCCGTATTGCTCTTTGATCCAGTTACGTACCGGCGCGCCGAAGGCGACCATCGGCAGCGCTGCGCCGCTGGCGCTCAGGCTGACTTCCTTGACCATGGTGGTCTGGTAATCCTTGAAGTAGTCGTAGACGCCTTCGAGGTCCTTGCCCGCGTTGGACGGCGCGGCAATCGGGGCGATGTCGATGATCGTCTGGTAGCCCGGCGTCTGCCCGGCCGGGATGCCGTTGACAGTCAGCAGCGTGGCCCAGCGATCCGTGGTGGCGGACCTCAGGTAATCCTGGGCCTGGGTCAGCGAATAGTCTGGCGGGAAGTGCAGCAGTTCGACGCTTTTGCGGTTTTCCAGGGCCATACCCAACGGCAGGAACAGATACCAACTGTACGCCCACTTGCCATCGGCATTCAGTTTGCTGGCGCCGTTATAGGCCAGGTCACCGGCGTCGAGCAGCGCGGCCAGGGGCTTTTCATAACCGGCGGGTACGCCGCTGATTTCGGCATAAAGCTGATTGTTATCGGTCTTGATCAGAACCTTCGCCTCGGTGTAGCCATCACGCTGCACGCTTTGGGTCAGGTAATGCTCGACGGTTTGCTCGAGCGTCCAGTTGCGAAAGCAGATCACGTTGCAGTTGTTGGGGTAGGCGAAGAGGCGGGTAACACGTTCGGTAGTGCCCAGCTTCAAATTGACATCGGCGTGGACGGTAGTGCTCAGGGTGAGGGCTGCGAGGGTGAGTGCCGCGAGTTTGAACATGCTCAGATCCTTTTCAGCGTATAAGACCAGCGGATATTGAAACAGACAGGGCGAAACAAAAAGGGCCGATATCAATACCGGCCCTTTTTTTGGTTACGGCATTACCGGCGGTAAATACGCCAGCGTCGTCCCCAGTGCCCACAACAACACTAGCACCAGTGGCGTGTGCACCAGCAACTGCACGAACGAGAAGCCGATCAGGTCCCGCGCCTTCAAGCCCAGTACGCCCAGCAACGGCAGCATGTAGAACGGGTTGATCAGGTTCGGCAAGGCTTCGGCGGCGTTGTAGATCTGTACCGCCCAGCCCAGGTGATAGTTCAGGTCATTGGCCACCTGCATCACGTACGGCGCTTCGATGATCCACTTGCCGCCGCCGGACGGAATGAAGAAGCCGAGGATCGCCGAGTACACGCCCATCAGCAGGGCATAGGTGTCGTGGGAGGCAATGCTGACGAAAAAGGTCGAGATGTGGTGCGCCAGGGTCTGCGCATCGGCGCCCTTGACCGTGGTCATCAGAGCGGCGATCGAGCCGTACAGCGGGAACTGGATCAACACGCCGGTGGTGGTCGGCACCGCGCGGGACACGGCGTCCAGAAAGCTGCGCGGACGCCAGTGCAGCAGCGCGCCGAGCATGATGAACAGGAAGTTGTAGGTGTTCAGCCCGGAAATCGCGCTGATGGCCGGCTTGGTCGAGAACTCGTGGAACAGCCAGCCACCAGCCAGCAGCACCAGCAGGATCATCAGCAGCGGGCTGTATTCCAGCCATTCGCCGGGACGGGTGCGCGGTTGCAGCGGCGGCAGGTTGAAACTCGGATCGACGCCGCAGGCCTTGGCATCACGCGCCGAGTTCGGACCAGGGGCCGTGGCGTAGGCAATGATCAGCGAGATGACGATCAAGGCCAGCAACATCACGCCGGACTGCCAGAGAAAGATCGTCTGAGTGAATGGAATCACCCCGGTGATCGACAGAATCGACGGCGGCAGGCTCGCCGGATTGGCCTGCAATTGTGCTGCCGACGACGACAGGCCCAAGGCCCACACCGCGCCAAGCCCCAGATAGGCGGCGGCACCGGCGGCGCGATAGTCCATTTTCAGATCGGTGCGGCGGGCGAGGGCGCGCACCAGCAAACCACCGAACACCAGGGACAGGCCCCAGTTCAGCAACGAGGCGACCATCGAGATCAGTGCGACCCAGGCCACGGCGGAGCGGCCGTTTTTCGGGAGCTTTGCCAGTCGGTCGATCAGTTTCACCGCTGGCGGCGAACTGGCGACCACATAACCGCCGATCACCACGAAGGCCATCTGCATGGTGAAGGGGATCAGGCTCCAGAAACCATCGCCGAACGCCATCGCGGCATCGGTGGGCTTGGCACCCATCGCCATGGTAGCCAGGGCCACGATAATCACCGCCAGGGCAGCAAACACCCAGGAGTCGGGGAACCAGCGTTCGGCAAAACTTGAGCAGCGCAGGGCAAAGCGGGCGGAGCGGCTATCTTCGATATCAACGGCCACGGGGGGGTACCTCGGATTTTTATGTTTGTTTTGGTCTTCGGGGCAGTAACCGCCCGTCTGGACAGACGCCAACATTAATTCAAACCGAGGTTTTTTGCGGGGCTGTTTCGTGGCCATGGGACTTTGGTCTAACGGGTTGTCCGCCGATGCGTTTGCGTAGACCATGGGCGCCTTGGTTTTTGCCTGTGCCAGAGTTCTTTTCATGACTGCCAACACCGATTCGCGCCCGGCGCCGTTCAGCCGCTCGGACTACAAGACCCTTGGGCTCGCCGCGCTCGGCGGGGCGCTGGAAATCTACGACTTCATCATCTTCGTGTTTTTCGCCCTGACCCTCAGCCAGTTGTTCTTTCCGCCGGAAATGCCCGAGTGGCTACGCCTGCTGCAAAGTTTCGGGATCTTCGTCACCGGCTACCTGGCGCGACCGTTGGGCGGCATCCTGATGGCGCACTTCGCTGATCGTCTGGGGCGCAAGAAAGTCTTCAGCCTGAGCATCCTGATGATGGCTTTGCCCTGTCTGCTTATAGGGATCATGCCGATCTACGCGCAAATCGGCTATTTCGCACCCTTGTTGCTGTTGGCACTGCGCATCCTCCAGGGCGCGGCGGTGGGCGGTGAGGTGCCCAGTGCCTGGGTATTCGTCGCCGAGCACGCACCCATCGCCCATCGCGGCTATGCCCTGGGTTTCTTGCAGGCGGGGCTGACCTTCGGTTATTTGATCGGCGCATTGACCGCGACCTTTCTGGCGCAGGCGTTCAGTCCAACGGAAATCCTCGATTACGCCTGGCGTTACCCCTTCCTGCTGGGCGGTGTGTTTGGGGTGATTGGCGTCTGGCTGCGTCGTTGGCTCAGCGAAACCCCGGTGTTCATGGCCATGCAGGCGCAACGCGAGGCGGCCGGCGAACTGCCGCTGCGCACGGTCTTGCGCGAGCATCGCCTGGCCATTTTGCCGGCGATGATTCTCACCTGCGTGCTGACTTCGGCCGTGGTGGTGTTCGTGGTCATCACCCCGACCATGATGCAGAAAACCTTTGGCATGACCGCCAGCCATACCTTCGCCTTGAGTGCACTGGGCATCGTGTTCCTGAACATCGGCTGCGTGCTCGCCGGGCTGCTGGTCGACCGCATCGGCGCCTGGCGCACGGTGATGCTCTATAGCCTGCTGCTGCCGCTGGGCATCGGCGTGCTGTATGGCTGCCTGATCATGGGCGGCGTCTGGATCGGTCTGGCCTACGCCGTGGCAGGGCTGTCCTGTGGGGTGGTCGGCGCGGTGCCATCGGTCATGGTCGGCCTGTTCCCGGCGCGGATTCGCGTCTCGGGCATCTCGTTCACCTACAACATTGCCTACGCCGTATGGGCGAGTGTCACACCGCTGCTGTTGATCGGTCTGATGCCGTGGAGTCCATGGATCTGCGTGATGTTCAGTGCGGTGATGGGGGCGGTGGGCGTGGGCAGCGCGGCTTATTTCGGTGCACGGATGCCGAGAATCGCAGGCTGTTCCACTGCTGGCGCGCATTGATTGTGCGCATCACAACTATTTTTGTAGGACAAACCTGAAACACGCTTAAGTAAATGTTTCCAAGGCCGATGGTTAGGCTGCATATCGCTTTCTACCCCTGTCCGTCGGTGCTTTCCCATGTTCAATAAACGCTTGAAGCAGGAGCTGTCAGCTCTTCGTGAAGAACTCTCCAGCCTCCAGCAAGTGAAGGAAAGCCTGGAAAGCGAGATGCTGGTGCTCACCCTCGATATGGACGGGCGGGTGCAATCGGTCAACCAGAACTTCCTTGGCGAAATGCACTACAAGAGCAACGAGCTGATTGGCCGGCATATCGAAGAGATCGTCCCGGATCACGTCAAACACGACGAATTCCAGCAACGTTTCAAAAACGCGCTGATTCGTGGTGAGCACTTCGCCGGCGCTGTGCGCCTGTTGCGCGGCACGGGCCAGGAAGCCTGGTTGCGCTCGATCGTCCAACCCGTGCGCTCGACAGACGGCAAGATCAGGCATTTCTCGATTATCTCCAGTGATCTGACTCGCACCATCGAGGCCTCCCGCGAACACGAGAACCTGATCGGTGCGCTGGTGCGCTCCACGGCGGTGATCGAATTCGACCTCAATGGCAACGTGCTGACCGCCAACGACCGCTTTCTCAGTGGCATGGGTTACAGCCTGGCGCAGATCAAGGGCAAGCATCACCGCACCTTCTGCCTGCCGGAGGAGTACAACAGCGCCGAGTATCAGAACTTCTGGCGTCGTCTGAACGCGGGCGAGTACGTGGCCGACCGTTTCAAACGTGTCGACAGCCAAGGTCGTACGGTCTGGCTGGAGGCGTCCTACAACCCGGTGGCCGATGCCAACAACAAGCTGTACAAGGTGGTGAAGTTCGCCACGGTGATTACCGATCAAGTCAATCAGGAACAAGCCGTCGCCGAGGCCGCCAACATTGCCTACAGCACCTCGCAGCAAACCGACCAAAGCGCCCAGCGCGGAAACGCCGTTGTGACCCAGGCCGTGGACGTAATGCGTGACCTGGCCAGGCATATGCAAACCGCCGGTGATGGCATCGAAGCTCTGAACGAGCAATCGCTGGTGATCGGTACCATCGTCAAAACCATTAGCGGCATTGCCGAGCAGACCAACCTGCTGGCGCTCAACGCGGCCATCGAAGCGGCGCGTGCCGGCGAGCAGGGTCGGGGTTTCGCCGTGGTGGCGGATGAAGTCCGGCAACTGGCGTCGCGCACCAGCCAGGCTACCGACGAAATTGTCCTCGTGGTGCGGCAGAACCAGGACATGGCGCGCAACGCCGTGGCCCTGATGACCGACGGCAAGCTACAGGCCGAGCAGGGCCTGGCGCTGGCGGCGGAAGCGGGGACGGTGATTGTCGAGATCCAGGACGGCGCGCAGAAAGTGGTCAATGCGGTGGGGCAGTTTGCCAATCAGTTGGTGAGTTGAGTCCTGCGTTGTGCCCGCAGAATGAAAAGGTCGCCACTGGCGATCTTTCATTTCAGCGTTTTTATCCCGTTACAATCTGCTCTTTCCCCAGGAGCAGACATTCATGAGCGTTTCCCACCGCCGTCCGGTTCCCTTGTCCAAGGCCTATCGTCTGCTCAATCATGGCCCGACCGTGCTGGTCAGCGCAGCCCACGGTGGCCAGCGCAATATCATGGCGGCAGCCTGGGCCATGCCGCTGGATTTCGAACCACCGAAAATTGCCGTGGTGCTGGACAAGTCCACCTGGACTCGCCAGTTGCTGGAAGCCTCGGGCACTTTTGTGCTGAGCGTTCCTTGCGCAGCCCAGGCCGACATTGTGCAAACCGTCGGTTCGACCTCCGGCCTGGAGTTGACCCGGGACCAGGGGCGCGACAAGTTCGAAACCTACGACTTGCAGACCTTCATTGGCGAATCGGTCGATGCGCCGATGCTCGAAGGCTGCGTGGCCTGGCTGGAATGTCGCCTGTTGCCGGAGCCGAACAATCACCAGCAGTACGATCTGTTCCTGGCCGAAGTGATTGCCGCCCAGGCTGACGAACGCGTGTTCAGCGAAGGGCGCTGGCACTTCGAAGGGCAAGATGCCTTGCGCACCTTGCACCACGTGGCGGGCGGGCACTTCCTGACCATTGGCGAGCCGGTGGACGGCAAGACCTTGCAGCCGTAAGGTTTCGACTATTCAAGTTGTAAGCACATTCACCAAGAGGCCGGGCGATGAAAAAACTGCGTGTAGGGATAATCTTTGGCGGCCGTTCGGCCGAGCATGAGGTGTCGTTGCAGTCGGCGAAAAACATCGTCGATGCGCTGGATCGTTCACGCTTCGAACCGGTGCTGATCGGCATCGACAAACAAGGCCACTGGCACCTCAACGACCCTTCCAACTTTTTGCTGAACCAGGAAAACCCGGCGCTGATCGCCCTCAACCAGTCCAACCGCGAACTGGCCGTGGTGCCGGGCAAGGCCAGTCAGCAACTGGTGGAAACCTCCAGCCAGGAAATGCTCGGTCACGTTGATGTGATCTTCCCGATTGTCCACGGCACCCTCGGAGAAGACGGTTGCCTGCAAGGTCTGCTGCGCATGGCCGATCTGCCGTTTGTCGGCTCCGATGTGCTCGGCTCGGCCGTGTGCATGGATAAGGACATCAGCAAGCGCCTGTTGCGCGATGCCGGCCTGGCCGTCACGCCGTTCGTGACGTTGACCCGCGCCACGGCGACCCGCACCGGGTTTGCCGAGGTTCAGTCCCGGCTCGGTTTGCCGCTGTTCGTCAAACCGGCAAACCAGGGCTCCTCCGTGGGCGTTAGCAAGGTCGCCGACGAGGCCGAATACACCGCAGCGGTGGAACTGGCCTTGAGTTTCGATACCAAGGTGTTGGTCGAATCCGCCGTCAGCGGCCGTGAGATTGAATGCGCGGTGCTCGGCAATGAAGACGCCATCGCCAGTGGTTGCGGCGAGATCGTGGTGCGCAGCGGGTTCTATTCCTACGACAGCAAATACATCGATGACACGGCTGCTGAAGTGGTGGTGCCGGCCAAAATCAGCGTCGAGGCCAGCGAGCGGATTCGCGCCCTGGCCGTCGAAGCGTTCCAGGTACTGGGCTGCTCCGGCCTGGCCCGTGTCGATGTGTTCCTGACCGACAGCGGCGAAGTGCTGATCAACGAAATCAACTCGCTGCCCGGCTTCACCCGCATCAGCATGTACCCGAAACTGTGGCAGGCCACCGGCATGACCTACAGCGAACTGGTGACGCGACTGATCGAGCTGGCGCTGGAAAAGCACCATGTTCGGCAGGGGTTGAAGATCAGTCGATAAGCGGAGTTCTGCATCGTCCGTATTATCGGTGGGTATGATTACAAGAGCCGACCCTGATCAAGCGTGTTTGACCGGTTTGATCAGGCTCTGGGCGGGTATCCCGAACAGCTCGTGCAGTTTCCATATCATCGGAAGCGTCAACGCTCGCTTGCCATTGAGTACTTCATAAACACGATTTGTGCGGCCGATGGCGGGCGCAAGATCGGCGGCGGACAACCCGGACTGCTCCATTCTGAACTTGATCGCATCGATAGGATTGGGTAAGTCGACCGGGAAGTGCTTCGACTCATACGACTCGATCAGCGTAATCATGATGTCAAAGTAATCTCCCTCGGGAGTGCCAATTTCTGGTTCATTCTCAAACAGTGCAGAGACACTCTTGAGAGCGGCGCGGTAATCCTCTTCGGTGTGAATCGGATGAATGTTCATGGGTTACTCCATTTCGACGTTATCAGCGTCGACCGTGTCGTACTGCTTGTGAGTGCCGACAAATTTTAGGTACGCGGCGCGGAAATTCTAACCAGGACTCAATTGTTTGTGGGTAGGAAAAAGCAGCGGGATCGAGGCGACCTGGATGCTTTACCAATAAAAAGGGCCTACCCACCGGTAAGCCCTTTCTCATTCCCGCGTACGACTCAATCCCCCAGCGCTTGCCCTTCACGCCGCGGATCGGCCCCGCCTGTCAGCGACGCTTTGCCTTGGGCGTCCTTGACCCGAACAATCGCCTGGGTCCCGCTGGTCATGTCGATCTCGCTCACGCTGTGCCCTTTGTCTTTCAGCGCCTGAATCAGCGTCGGGCTGAACTGTCCCTGTTCCAGTTCGGTCGGCCCGTTGCGGCTGCCGAAGTTGGGCAGGTTGATGGCGGCTTGGGCATCGAGGTTCCAGTCGAGCAGGCCGATGGTGGATTTGGCCACGTATTCGATGATTTGCGAGCCGCCGGGGGAGCCGACGGTGGCGAGGAATTCGCCGCTCTGGCGGTCGAAGATCAGGGTCGGGGCCATGGAGGAGCGCGGGCGTTTGCCGGGTTCGACGCGATTGGCGACTTTTTGCCCGTTTTCCTCGGGGATGAACGAGAAGTCGGTCATCTCGTTGTTGAGCATGAAACCCTGAACCATGATGTGCGAGCCGAACGCTGACTCGATGGTGGTGGTCATCGACACGGCACCGCCTGCGTCATCGACGGCCACCACTTGCGAGGTGGAAATCCGCAGCGGCGAACGGTCCGGCGCATAGGCCACCCGGATGCCCGGTGGGGTGCCGGGTTTGGCCGTGCCCATGCTGCGTTCGCCAATCAGGGCTGCGCGGCTGGCGAGGTAGGTCGGGTCGACCAGGCCCTTGACCGGCACGGGCACGAAGTCGGTATCGGCGACGTACTGAGCGCGGTCGGCGTAGGCCAGGCGTTCGGCTTCAGAGATCAGGTGTACGGCTTGCGGGGCGGGTTCGATGCCGGCCGGGGTCGTGGTCTTGACAGGTTTCAGCGGTGCCAGCGCCAGACGCTTGTCGCGAGTCTCAAGGGCTTGCAACGTGCCGAGGATCTGCGCCACGGCGATTCCCCCCGACGATGGCGGCGGCATGCCGCAGACTTGCCAGTGCTTGTAGTCGGTGCACAGCGGCGCGCGCTCCTTGGCCTGGTAGTTGGCGAGATCGGTCAGGGACAGGCTGCCGGGGTTGGCGTGGCCTTGCACTTTGGCCGCGATTTCCTCGGCGACCGGGCCTTTGTACAGGGCATCCGGGCCTTCATGGGCGATGCGTTTGAACACGGCGGCCAATGCCGGGTTCTTCAGGTTTGTACCGATGGCTTTCGGGCTGCCATCGGCATTGCGAAAGTAAGCCATCATTTCCGCTGAGCGTGGCATGGACGAATCCGCGGCGATCAACTGGTGCAGGCGTGGCGAAATGGCGAAGCCTTGCTCGGCGAGCTGGATGGCCGGTTCAAACAGCTGCGCCCAGGGCAGGCGTCCGTGTTTTTGATGGGCCAGCTCCAGGGCGCGCAATACGCCGGGCGTGCCCACCGAGCGGCCGCCAATCTGCGCCTGGGTGAACGCCATCGGCTGTCCGTTGGCTTGCAGGAAAAGCTTCTCGGTGGCGCCGGCCGGGGCGGTTTCACGCCCGTCGTAGGTGCGCACGGCCTTGCCATCCCAGAGTACGATCAATGCGCCGCCACCGATGCCCGAAGACTGTGGCTCGACCAGCGTCAACACCGCTTGCATCGCAATCGCGGCATCGATGGCCGAGCCACCCCGGCGCAACATCGCCCGCCCGGCTTCGGCCGCCAGCGGGTTGGCCGCCGCGGCCATGTATTTCTCGGCGTGTTGAGTTTGCAGGTGGGTGCGGAAACCGGAAGCGCTTTCCGGTGCGAGTGGCAGCGTCGGCACCGAAGCGTTGTTGCACGCGGTAAGGGTCAAGGCGCTGGCGAGCAGAGCCAGGGCGGGCAGGCGATAGCGGCGCAATGAAAAGGTTGAGAACACGTGGGGTACTCCGTCCGTTGGATCTACGATCAGCCGACTTTATCGGCCGACCGGGAGGGAAGCAAACCGGGGCCTGCGGCACCGATGTTTTTGTCCTTCATCAATGGCGGGATTTTCTGTAGGGTCGTGGCCAACAGGCAGGCCGGAAAATCAACAAGAGGCAGATATGCAAACCGAGTTCCCCACCCAGTCCAGCTATCGCTCCCAGCGTGAACAGTTCCGGGCCGCAGCCACCACGGCAGGCGCAACGCTGACGGAGTATCCACACCCGCTCAAAGGGCCGCTCGGCGAGCCTCTGAGTACCGATGTGGCGGTGCTGGGTGATCCGGGCGCCAAGCGGCTGCTGATCGCGTTGAGCGGCACTCACGGGGTCGAAGGCTTCTATGGCTCGGGCTGCCAGATCAAATGGCTGCAGGAGTTGGGCAAGCGCTCCCTGCCGGCGGAGGTCGCCGTGGTCATGATCCATGCCATCAACCCCTGGGGCATGGCGTGGTTGCGCCGGGTCAATGAAGACAACATCGACCTGAACCGCAATCACCTGGATTTCCAGCGCCCGCTGCCGGACAACCAGGCCTACAACGCCTTGCATGAAATCTATGCCTGCCCGCAGTTGCACGGTCCGCAGCGTGATCGTGCCGATGCCTTGCTCGACGAGCAGATTCGCCTGCACGGCTGGCCGGCAGTCATGTCGATTGTCGAGGGCGGTCAGCATGCTCATCCCGACGGCCTGTTTTTCGGCGGGCTGGCGCCGAGCTGGTCGAACCTCACGCTGCACAGGATCGTGCAAACGCACGTGGCCCATGCCGAGGTCGCCATGTGTTTCGACTTGCACACGGGCGCTGGCGAGTACGGTCATCCGATGTTGTTGACCATCACCGAGTCTGCCTACCCGGCGCTCGCGGACGCGCAGGCGATTTATGGCCCGTGGCTCTACAGCCTGCAAACCGGTGCCGACACCCTGAGCGAAACCGGCGTGGCGGCAACGGCCACCGGCTACACCTCGCAGGCATTGATCGATGCGCTGCCGCAGGTGCGGCTGATGCCGTTTGTCATTGAGTGCGGGACTTATCCGGGGCCGGAGGTTCACCGTCATCTGCGCGATGATCACTGGCTGCATCTGCACGGCAACCCGAATGACGCAACAGGGCGCGGGATCAAGCTGAATCTGCTTGAGCAGTTCTATCCCGCCGACAGCGATTGGCAGGCGATGGTCTGGTTACGGACGTGGCAGATCTGGGAGCGGGCGTTGTCTGCATTGCCGACGGTGTAGGTGTAGGAGCGAGCTTGCTCGCGATGGACTCAAGAGCGCCGCGTTTAACCTGTAAACACGCGTTATCGTTAACGACCATCGCGAGCAAGCTCGTTCCTACAGGCATAAAAAAACGGCCTACCTTGCGGTAAGCCGTTTTTAGTACTTGGTGGCTACACAGGGACTTGAACCCCGGACCCCAGCATTATGAATGCTATGCTCTAACCAACTGAGCTATGTAGCCAAGTGGCGCGCATTATTCACCGGTAACGAGGATGCGTCAAGCACAAATCTAAAATATTTCTCTGCGCTTTCAACCGTTTATCAATTCTTTAGCAAATTCGAGCCTTCCGAGCAGCGGTGAAGGGCAGCGCTGGAACCAGCGGCTGGCCTGTTCGTATGCGTGGGCCAATTGCAGGATAGCGAAGTCGGCCTGGTCGAAAGCGGGCAGGGCATTGCGCTGGCTAACGAAGTGCTGGTGCGCGAAGAACTCCATAGCGGCAAGCTGGTGCGGGTGGTGGGCGCGCAAGTGAAGCTGGAAAGCCATCGGGTGCTGACG
Source organism: Pseudomonas sp. IT-P74 (assembly GCF_949768175.1). NCBI lineage: Bacteria > Pseudomonadati > Pseudomonadota > Gammaproteobacteria > Pseudomonadales > Pseudomonadaceae > Pseudomonas > Pseudomonas sp. IT-P74. The sequence goes on from NZ_CATKQD010000014.1 coordinate 23,816, forward strand.
CCGTCCGCCGAGCTCTCGGCGGACGTGACGTGGTTTATCGACTGGCTCAAGAGCGAACTGGAGCAGGACTTCCCGGAGGCGGTGATCCGCGCCTGAGAAGTCCTGACGGACTCAACTCAAACGGAAACGCCCGGTGTTGTCGCTGAGGGCCTTGCTGCCGTGGCTCAGGGTGTCCGCGGCCTGGTTCACTGCGCGGGCTCCTTCGAGCAAGCGCACCGCCGCTTGATCGACCTGCTGGATATTGCCGCTGACTTCATCGGCGGTACTGGCCTGTTCCTCCACCGCCGTGGCGATTTGCGCCAGGGTATCGGTGACGCTCTGCACCGCGCTGGCGATTTCCCCAAGCCGTTCACCGAGACCGGTGACCGCTTGTGCATCGGACTCTGCCTGACTGCACGCGACTTGCATCAGGCTGACGGCCTCATTCACGGTGTTGCGCAGGCTGTCGACCGTGCCGGCAATCTGTGCGGTCGACGATTGCGTGCGTTGCGACAGGCTGCGCACCTCATCGGCGACCACCGCAAAGCCACGCCCTTGCTCGCCCGCTCGAGCTGCCTCAATGGCGGCGTTGAGTGCCAACAGGTTGGTCTGCTCGGCGACGCCGCGAATGGTGTCGACCACCAGTTGAATCTGCTGCCCTTGTTCACTGACCCGGCCCAGCGCCGCAGCGGTCTCGTTCAGGCGTTGATTGAGTTGCTGGATGCTCGCGGTGGTGCGCTGGCTGTCACGGCTGCTGTCGGCGGCAATGCGCCGGGTGTGCTGGGCGCTGCCGGACGCCTGTTCGCAACTGTGGGCCACCCCTTGTGAGGTGGCGGCCAGTTGCGTCGCCGCCGCGGCAATCTGGCTGATCTGCAACTGCTGGGCTTCGACTTCGCCCAGGGCGTCGCTGGAGTGATGGTTGAGGGCTTTTACCGCGTTGCTCAGTTGCAGGGTTTCGTGATCCACCCCTTGCAGGCTGGTGCGCAGTTGCACCACGGCGACGTTCAGCGCGGTACTGATGACTGCCAGCTCGTCCCGGCCTTGAACCGGCACTTGCAGGCTCAGATTGCCATCGCGCAAGGCCTCGGCCAGCACCGTGATGCCGCTGGCGCTGCGGCGGATCGAAGCCTGCAAACAGATGAACAGATACAGCGCGGCCAACAGCAGGCAGCCCAACACGGCGGCCACCACAATGAACTGGCGGATCGCTGAGTCGTGGTAGTAATCCAGGCGTTGATCCAGCGACACCAGCGACTGCTGGCGCAACGAGGCGAGGTCGGAGAGCAGGGCATCGAGACTGCGTTCGAAGTCCTCCGGCTTGAGGTTGATGCTGCCGCCGAACACGCCGTCATCCAGCACCTTCAGGCCTGCATCGAGGCGCTTGAGGCTGGCATGGTATTGCCCGGCCCAGGTTTGCAGGGCGCTGGGCAGACGCGCTTCGAGCAGGCCTGCGGTTTTCACCAGCTGCTCGCGCGCATCGCCGATGCGGCTGCGCAAGTCGCGCAGTTGCAGACGGCTTTGCAGGGTGAACTGCCCGGACACTACCGACGCCTGACCCACCGCCGCGAGCCGACCGACCCGTTCGATCAGGTCTGGCGCATGCTGGGTGGAGATCTGCGTCAGCAAGTAGGTTTCCAGCCACGGCGCCAGCGTCAGGCGATTGTCCATGGCGATCTGCTCGCGCAAGGCTTGCAGGGCGCTCAAGGCGTTGGTGAAGCGATCATAGCCGTCCGGCCACCAGCCGACATTGCTCAGGCTTTTTGAGTCGAGGCCACCGAGGGCGGTTTGCAGGGCCTGGTAGCGCGTCAGGGTTTCGCCCTCGACGTTTTCTTTTTGCAGGGCATTGCCCAGTTCGGCAGTGGCCTGGCTGACGGCGGGTTGAACCGCATCGAAGGCGGCCATCGCGGCGAGTGTGGCCGGCGTTGGCTGGCGATTGGTTTCCGTGGCGCGCCATCGGGCGGCGCGATCGCGCTGGGCGGCGAGCAGGTCATCCAGCGCATCGAGCGCAAGCAGTTGCCGCACCCCGGCGCGTTCGCCGGCGATCAGGTTGAGTTTGTCGCGATAGTCCTGGCCGATCATCCACAGGCTGCCGGCCAGCGGCAGGATAAACAGCAGAAACAACAGCTGGAATTTACGTGCGAAGCCAAAACGCCCCAGCAGCCCGATCCCCGGTGATAAAAAAGCCTGCATGCCCCAAGACTCCTCTGGACACCACGCACTCTTGGCGTGCGTCGGAGGTTGTCGCCCCCCCCCGACTCGTGCCCTCTAAAAAGGCCTCGAAAGTTCACCCTTGTCCGCTCTGTAGGCCGACTCTGTAGCGAAACTTCCCATTGTCGGTCTCCTTTGTAAGGAATCCGCGTTCAAGCCGACAAGGAAGGCAAGATTCAGACCATGGCTTTGCGCCATCAAGGTTGTGGCGATGAAAATCGAAGTCGTTAGCAGGCTAAGGGGATGGCGTTGTCGCACTGAAAAATGGCACATTGACGCACCTGCACGTTTGTACGTCCTGTGGTTTGGAAACTCCCATGGCTATCAGCAACACCCAGATCGGCTCAGTGCCGGCGTCCGCTACGCCCCAAAGCAGTCCCCTGGTGATGCGCATCATTGGCGCGGTAGCGCTGGCGCATTTGATCAACGACCTGATCCAGTCGGTGCTGCCGTCGATCTATCCGATGCTCAAGGCCAACTATGGCCTGACCTTCACCCAGGTCGGCCTGATCACTCTGACGTTCCAATTGACGGCCTCGCTGCTGCAGCCGTGGGTCGGTTACTACACCGACCGCCATCCCAAGCCGTGGTTGTTGCCGGCGGGGACGGTCTGCACCCTCGTCGGCATTCTGATGATGTCGGTGGTCGCCAGTTTCCCGCTAATCCTGTTGGCGGCGGGGCTGATCGGCATCGGTTCATCGACCTTCCACCCGGAAGCGTCCCGCGTGGCGCGCCTGGCTTCGGGCGGGCGCTTCGGGCTGGCGCAATCAACCTTCCAGGTCGGCGGTAACGCAGGCTCGGCATTCGGCCCGTTGCTGGCGGCGGCGATCATCATTCCCTACGGTCAAGGGCACGTGGCCTGGTTCGGCCTGTTCGCGGTGTTTGCGCTGTTCGTGCTTTATCGGATCAGCCGCTGGTACGCCAACCACTTGAACCTGTTCAAGCTCAAGCAAGGCCAGGCGGCGACTCACGGCCTGTCCAAGGGCCGAGTCACCAGTGCGCTGGTGGTGCTCGGGTTGCTGGTGTTCTCCAAGTATTTCTACATGTCGAGCCTCACCAGCTACTTCACCTTCTACCTGATCGAGAAGTTCGACCTGTCGGTGGCCAGTTCGCAGTTGCACCTGTTCCTGTTTCTGGGCGCGGTCGCGGCGGGGACATTCTTTGGCGGACCGATCGGCGACAGGATCGGGCGCAAGGCGGTGATCTGGTTCTCGATCCTCGGCGTTGCACCCTTCACATTGCTGCTACCCCATGTCGACCTGTTCTGGACCAGCATCCTCAGCGTAGTCATCGGCTTCATCCTCGCCTCGGCATTCTCGGCCATCGTTGTGTATGCCCAGGAACTGGTGCCAGGCAATGTCGGGATGATCGCCGGGGTGTTCTTCGGTCTGATGTTCGGCTTCGGCGGGATTGGCGCGGCGTTGCTCGGGCATCTGGCCGACACACACGGCATCGAATATGTGTACTACCTGTGCTCGTTCCTGCCGTTGTTCGGGGTGTTGGCGATCTTCCTGCCGCGTACGAAGAAGTCCTGATCCAACACATTTCCCAGTGTAGGAGTGAGCCTGCTCGCTCCTACAGTTGAACGGTGAAAATCTCAGGCACAAAAAAGCCGCGTATCAAACGCGGCTTTTTTTTGGGCGGTGTGGTTTACACGTTGAAGCGGAAGTGCATCACGTCGCCGTCTTTGACGATGTAGTCCTTGCCTTCCAGGCGCCATTTACCGGCTTCCTTGGTACCGGCTTCGCCCTTGTACTGGATGAAGTCGTTGTAGGCGATCACTTCGGCGCGGATGAAGCCTTTTTCGAAGTCGGTGTGGATCACGCCAGCGGCTTGTGGTGCGGTGGCACCGACGCGCACGGTCCAGGCGCGGACTTCTTCGACACCGGCGGTGAAGTAGGTCTGCAGGTGCAGCATTTCATAGCCGGCGCGGATCACGCGGTTCAGGCCAGGCTCTTCGAGGCCCAGAGCTTCGAGGAACATGTCTTTCTCTTCGCCGTCATCGAGCTCGGCGATTTCCGCTTCGATCTTGTTGCACACCGGTACAACCACAGCGCCTTCTTCTTCGGCGATGGCTTTGACGATGTCCAGCAGCGGGTTGTTCTCGAAACCGTCTTCTGCGACGTTGGCGATGTACATGACCGGCTTGGTGGTCAGCAGGTGGAAGCCCTTGATCACCGCTTTTTCGTCGGCGCCCATGTTCTTCATCAGAGTGCGCGCCGGCTTGCCTTCGGTGAAGTGAGCGATCAGTTGCTCCAGCAGGCCTTTCTGGACCACTGCGTCCTTGTCACCGCCCTTGGCGTTGCGCGCGACTTTCTGCAGTTGCTTCTCGCAGCTGTCGAGGTCGGCGAAGATCAGTTCCAGGTCGATGATTTCGATGTCGCGTTTCGGGTCGACGCTGTTGGAGACGTGAATCACGTTCTCGTCTTCGAAGCAGCGGACCACGTGGGCGATGGCATCGGTTTCACGGATGTTGGCCAAAAACTTGTTGCCCAGGCCTTCACCTTTCGATGCGCCGGCGACCAGGCCCGCGATGTCGACGAATTCCATGGTGGTCGGCAGGATGCGCTTTGGATTGACGATGGCTGCCAGGGCATCCAGACGCGGATCCGGCATCGGCACGATACCGCTGTTCGGCTCGATGGTGCAGAAGGGGAAGTTTTCGGCCGCGATACCGGATTTGGTCAGGGCGTTGAACAGGGTGGACTTGCCGACGTTAGGCAGGCCGACGATGCCGCAATTGAATCCCATGGTGTTTCCCCTCGGGTAAAAGTCAGGCCTTCTGGCTGTGCAGGTTTTTCATCGCGCGGTTCCATTCCCCGGCGAGGATATCCGGCAGCACGCCGAGGGCAAAGTCGATGCTGGCATCGAGTTTTTCCTGTTCGGCGCGTGGCGCACGACTCAGGACGAAATTTGAAACCATACTGGCAACGCCCGGGTGGCCAATGCCAAGCCGCAAGCGGTAGAAGGTATTCTGATTGCCCAGTTGCGCGATGATGTCGCGCAACCCGTTGTGACCGCCATGGCCGCCGCCCTGTTTGAGTTTGGCAACGCCCGGTGGCAGGTCGAGTTCGTCGTGCGCCACGAGGATTTCTTCAGGCTTGATGCGGAAGAACCCGGCGAGTGCCGCTACGGCCTGGCCGCTGCGGTTCATGTACGTGGTGGGAATCAGCAGGCGAACATCCTGACCCTGATGCGAATAGCGCCCGGTCAGGCCGAAATATTTGCGGTCCGCCACAAGGTTCACGCCTTGTGCGTTCGCGATGCGCTCAACAAAAAGGGCCCCTGCGTTATGCCGGGTCTGTTCGTATTCAGCGCCTGGATTTCCCAGGCCAACGATCAGTTTGATGGCAGTCACGATAGGGGCCCTTCCTTGGAGTGGTGGATAACATCGCCGCAATCAGGGAGAGCGGCGAAAGTGGACGAAAATAGCTCATTTACCATGATGTAAACTCCGCGTTCTCGCCCGCTTTCTCGCTATGCTCTAGTCCGCGATGTTTCCGGTCACTCCGGCGTACAGAGTAATATTACTCTGCAGCGCCTTCTGCAGCTTCTGGAGCAACACGTGGAGCGTGGACGTTGGCAACAGCCTTGTCATCGCCGTGTGCCAGGGCCACGAACTCAACGCCTTTAGGAGCCTTGAGGTCCGACAGGTGAATGATCGAACCGATTTCAGCGTTAGCCAGGTCGACTTCGATGAACTCAGGCAGATCTTTCGGCAGGCAGGAAACTTCGATCTCGGCAACAACGTGCGAGATTTCGCCGCCTTTCTTGGTCGGTGCTTCTTCGTTGATGAAGTGCACTGGAACGATAGCGGTCAGTTTCTGGCCAGCGACTACGCGTACGAAGTCAGCGTGCATCACGTGGCCTTTGGCCGGGTGACGTTGCAGGGCTTTGATCACGACGTTCTGCTTGGTGCCACCAATGTTCAGCTCGATGATGTGGCTGTAAGCCGCTTCGTTTTCGAGCAGTTTGGCAACTTCTTTGGCCAGCATGCTGATGGATTCAGGGGCTTTTTCGCCACCGTAAACTACAGCTGGAACCAGGGCGGCGAGACGACGCAGGCGGCGGCTCGCACCTTTCCCCAGGTCGGAACGCACTTCAGCATTCAGGGTAAAATCGTTCATGTTGTATCTCCAAAATAACCACATTCGCCCCAGCGTTTGCGACCAGCGCTAAAGGCGATATGGGCAAAAAAGCCCCGCCCCGACAGGAATGCCGGGGCGGGGCGCTTTTCGTCAACGAGACATTTCGAGAAGGGCAGGGCCCTTAGCGGAACATCGCACTGATCGATTCTTCATTGCTGATGCGGCGAACCGCCTCGGCAACTACCGGCGCGATATCCAGTTGACGGATACGCGAGCAGGCTTGTGCAGCAGCGGACAACGGGATGGTGTTAGTCACCACCAGTTCGTCCAGCATGGAATTTTCGATGTTTTCGATCGCCCGACCCGACAGCACAGGGTGTGTGCAGTAGGCGAAAACCTTGGCAGCGCCATGCTCTTTCAGGGCCTTGGCCGCGTGGCACAGGGTGCCGGCGGTATCGACCATGTCATCGACCAGAATACAGGTACGCCCTTCGACATCACCGATGATATGCATCACTTCAGAGTGATTGGCTTTCTCACGGCGTTTGTCGATGATCCCGAGATCCACGCCCAGGGATTTGGCAACTGCACGTGCACGCACGACGCCGCCAATGTCCGGGGACACGATCATCAGGTTTTCGAAGCGCTGATCTTCGATGTCATCCACCAGAACCGGGGAGCCGTAGATGTTATCTACCGGAATATCGAAGAAACCCTGGATTTGGTCAGCATGCAGATCAACCGTGAGAACACGGTCGATGCCGACTACGGTAAGCATGTCAGCGACGACTTTCGCGCTGATAGCCACACGTGCGGAACGCGGACGGCGATCCTGACGGGCATAACCAAAGTAAGGAATAACAGCAGTGATACGAGTAGCCGAGGAGCGGCGGAAGGCATCAGCCATCACTACCAGTTCCATCAGGTTATCGTTGGTCGGAGCGCAAGTCGGCTGAATAATGAAAACGTCTTTACCGCGAACGTTTTCATTGATCTCGGCGGTAATTTCGCCGTCGGAAAATTTACCGACAGAGATGTCACCGAGAGGGATATGCAGCTGACGTACGACACGCCGAGCCAGATCGGGGTTAGCGTTCCCCGTAAAGACCATCATCTTGGACACGCGCAGTACCTGAAGGCTGAGGGTAACCTGGATGAGTATAGGAAAATGGCAGGGGCGGCTGGATTCGAACCAACGCATGGCAGGATCAAAACCTGCTGCCTTACCGCTTGGCGACGCCCCTGTATCTGTTGCAACGATTACCCAGTAATCGGTTCCTTTAGAGCAGACTTTGCAGCTTGCGATGCAACATCGAAACGTTGCTTCCTTTTGCTACAAACCCTGTAAGGGTCTCTGTAAGAAGGGCCGAGACTTTATCAGCTTCAGCTTTGCTTGGGAAGCCCCCAAACACACAACTTCCAGTTCCGGTGAGTTTTGCTTCGGTAAATTTACCTAACAAATTCAAAGCGTTACGTACCTCTGGATAACGCCTTGTTACCACCGGCAAGCAGTCATTTCGACTGTTTCCCTTGGGAACGGGGCGCACTTTAATGGGAGGAGTGTTACGTGTCAACAACGGATCTGAAAAAATTTCTGCCGTACTTACAGAGACTTGCGGCACCAGCACCAGATACCACGGTTCTTCCGGGTCGACAGGGGTCAGTTTCTCCCCCACGCCCTCGGCGAAAGCCGCGTGGCCACGTACGAAAACCGGGACGTCTGCGCCCAGCGTCAACCCCAGCCCGGCCAGGCGATCCTCATCCCAGCCCAATTGCCACAGATGGTTCAAACCCAGCAATGTCGTTGCCGCATTCGAGCTGCCGCCACCGATGCCACCACCCATGGGCAGGATCTTTTCGATCCAGATATCGACGCCCAGCGAGCAAGCGGATTGCTCCTGAAGTTTTCTGGCGGCCTTGACGATCAGGTTACTGTCGTGGGGGACGCCCGGGAATTCGGTGTGCAATTGAATGACACCGTCGTCGCGCAGGGCATAGGTGATTTCGTCGCCGTAATCGAGAAACTGAAACATCGTTTGCAGTTCGTGGTAGCCGTCTTCACGGCGACCCAGAATGTGCAGCATCAAATTGAGTTTGGCCGGCGAGGGCAGCGTCAGGCGATTGTCTGGCATTTCACTGCCCCAATTTGCGCGGTTGCCAAGTCTTGATCACCAGCGTGACATCCAGGTCGGTGCCATGCAGTTTGATCCGTTCGGGCAGCCAGTAACCGTTCAGTTGGGTATATTCGGTGTATTCGACCTGCCAACCGTCCTGTTCGAGACTGGCCAAACGACTGTCGCCGTCCAGGGTCAGGCGGCTTTTGCTGTCCGGAGCCGGGAGCCCGCGCACCCACCAGGCCAGGTTGGACACCGGCAATTTCCAGCCCAGCTGTTCTTCGAGCAGCACTTCCGGGTTCGGCGCGTCGTAGCGCCCCTGGTTGGCGACTTCCAGCGACACCTTGCCCGGACGTCCGGTAAGGCGAGCCGCGCCGCGGCCCAGTGGTCCGGACAGGCGAATGTCGTAGTAATCCTGGCGCTGCAACCAGAACAGCGTGCCGCTGCCCGAATCTTTCGGTGCGCGAATGCCGATTTTGCCGTCGATCTGCCAGCCATCAAGGCCCGCAAGCTGTTGTTTGTGCTCACGCCATTGGGTGGCGTTGCCATGACCCACGACCGATTCGCGGGGACCCAGGCCTGCGCAACCGGCGAGCAGGGCGATAAAACTGAAAACGATGAAATGGCGCAAAAACATAATCTTAAAGAGTCTCTGATCCGGTCAGGCGTTTGATGGTGCCGCGCAAGGTCGGGCTGTCAGGCTGTTCCTTGAGGAACTTGCCCCAGACTTGTTTCGCTTCGCGCTGTTTGCCATTGGCCCACAGGACTTCGCCCAGGTGAGCGGCGACTTCCTGGTCGGGGAAGCGTTCCAGGGCCTGGCGCAGCAGGCGCTCGGCTTCGTCGAGATTGCCCAGGCGGTAATTCACCCAGCCAAGGCTGTCGAGTACCGCTGGGTCTTCCGGACTGATCTGGTGCGCCTGTTCTATGAGGGCCTTGGCTTCGGCGTAGCGCGTGGTGCGGTCGGACAGGGTGTAGCCGAGGGCGTTCAATGCCATGGCGTTGTCCGGGTCGCGCTTGATGATCGTGCGCAGGTCTTTTTCCATCTGCGCCAGGTCATTGCGTTTTTCCGCCTGCATGGCGCGGGTGTAGAGCAGGTTCAAATCGTCCGGATATTGCTGCAAGGCTTGTTGCAGAACGTTCCATGCCTTGTCGCCCTGATTGTTGGCGGACAGGGTTTCGGCTTCGATGAGGTACAACTGGATCGCGTAATCCGGTTGCTCGTCGCGCTCTGCCGCCAGTTTGCGTTGGGCTTCGGCGGTCCTGCCGTTGTCGATCAGGATGTCGGCCTGACGCAATTGCGCCGGCAGGTAGTCGCTGCCCGGGCCAACCTTGGCGTACTCGATCAGCGCGCCTTGCGGGTCGTTCTGTTCTTCGGCGATGCGGCCGAGGTTCAGGTGCGCCGAGTCGACGTGGCTTTCGCGGGCGATCAGGTCTTCAAGATAACCCTTGGCCTCGTTCCAGGCCTTGGCTTCCAGGCAGACCAGTGCCAGGGAGTAACGCAGTTCGTCGTCTTCCGGGTATTGCTGGACCAGGCTCGAGAACTCGGCCTTGGCGTCGTCCATGCGGTCCTGTTCAACCAGCATCCGCGCGTAAGTCAGGCGCAGGCGCTTGTCGTCCGGGTATTTCTTGATGCTTTTTTGCAGCAGCGGCAAGGCCTCGTCACCGCGATTCAGGGTTTGCAACAGCCGCGCGCGCAGCAGGATCGGCGCGATTTCGCCGTCCTCCGGCGGATTGTCTTCCAGTAGCTTCAACGCGCCTTTGGCGTCGCCGTCCTGTTGCATCAGCAAGGCCTTGCCGAAAATCAGCTGGCTGTTGTCCGGATGACGCTGCAACAAACGATCGAAGCTTTGCATCAAGCCATTGCGGGTGTCCTGGTCGGTGTCGGCCGCGGACAGCGCAAGGAAGTCGAAATGGGTGTCGCCCTTGCCTTGCAGGACTTTCTCCATATAGACCATGGAGTCGTCATAACGCCCGGCGCGAGCCAGTTGCACGGCGGCGGCGCGTTGCGCTTCGAGGTCGTCGGGGGCGTTCCTGGCCCAGATCAGCGCGGTATCCAGGGCTGCCTGATCGGCGCCCAGATATTCGGCGATACGAAATGCCCGCTCGGAGATGCCCGGATCCTGGGTATTGATGGCCTGGGTCACATAGTTGTCCAGAGCAATGTCGAAACGATTGCGTTGGCCAGCCAGTTCGGCACTCAACAGGCTATAGATGGTTTCCTCGCTGAATGAGCTGTAGACCTTGGGCTTTTCAGGGGCCGGGGTGCTGTCTTCAACCGGCGGCGCACCGTCCGACGAAACGGGTGCCAAGGCCTGGCAGCCGCTGAGGAAGACAAGAGCGAGGAGCAACGCGGAGGATCTATTCATATAGGAAGAGGACGACTAACCTGCGGTCGGATCATCATGACACAAGCTTTCGGCCAAACATAACCGGCCCGGCAATTTACCTGCCAACCCGATCCGGATCACCCTGATGGTCGTGTAAACGAGAACTGCTCGCAACCCGCGGCAGCGCCTGATGGCGCAATAGATATCGAGTAGTTGTTCTGATTCCGTCGAAGTAGGACAATTACCGGCTTCACGTCACAATCAGCGACTTTGAATGGCCTTCCTTGCACTCGGTATTAACCACAAGACTGCTTCAGTAGACGTCCGCGAGCGCGTGGCTTTTACCCCTGAGCAGCTGGTTGAGGCCTTGCAGCAGCTCTGCCGACTCACCGACAGCCGCGAAGCTGCGATCCTCTCCACCTGCAATCGCAGTGAACTCTATATAGAACAGGATCACCTGTCGGCGGAGATCGTGCTGCGCTGGCTGGCCGAATATCATCATTTGAGCTACGACGAGCTGCGCGAAAGCGCCTATGTGCATGAAGATGATGCGGCAGTTCGTCACATGATGCGGGTGGCTTCCGGGCTCGACTCGCTGGTGTTGGGCGAACCGCAGATTCTCGGCCAGATGAAATCCGCCTATGCCGTGGCCCGCGAGGCCGGGACTATCGGGCCATTGCTCGGGCGCTTGTTCCAGGCCACGTTCAATGCGGCCAAGCAGGTGCGCACCGACACGGCCATCGGCGAGAACCCGGTGTCGGTGGCGTTTGCCGCGGTGAGCCTGGCCAAACAGATTTTCAGCGACCTGCAACGCAGCCAGGCCTTGTTGATCGGCGCCGGCGAGACCATCACCCTGGTCGCCCGCCATCTGCATGACCTGGGTGTAAAGCGCATCGTCGTCGCCAACCGTACCCTGGAGCGCGCGAGCATCCTGGCCGAACAGTTCGGTGCCCATGCGGTGTTGTTGTCGGATATTCCGGCAGAACTGGTGCGCAGCGATATCGTCATCAGTTCCACCGCCAGCCAGTTGCCGATCCTGGGCAAGGGTGCAGTGGAAAGCGCCTTGAAACTGCGCAAGCACAAACCGATCTTCATGGTGGATATCGCTGTTCCCCGCGACATCGAGCCAGAAGTCGGCGAGCTGGACGACGTTTACCTCTATAGCGTCGACGACCTCCACGAAGTGGTCGCCGAGAACCTCAAGAGCCGTCAGGGCGCAGCCCAGGCCGCCGAAGAGATGGTCTCGGTCGGCGCCGAAGATTTCATGGTCCGCCTGCGCGAGTTGGCGGCGGTGGACGTGCTCAAGGCCTATCGTCAACAGAGCGAACGCCTGCGTGACGAGGAATTGCAAAAGGCCCAGCGCATGCTGGCCAACGGCACCAGTGCCGAAGAGGTGCTGGTGCAACTGGCCCGCGGGCTGACCAACAAACTGTTGCACGCACCGAGCGTGCAGTTGAAAAAGCTCTCTGCCGAAGGTCGCCTGGATGCGCTGGCGATGGCCCAGGAACTCTTTGCCCTCGGTGAGGGCTCATCGGATAGCTTTTCGGATAAAAAACCGCAATGAAAGCGTCACTGCTCAATAAGCTGGATATCCTCCAGGACCGTTTCGAGGAATTGACTGCCCTGCTGGGCGACGGCGAGGTCATTTCCGATCAGAACAAGTTCCGCACCTATTCCAAGGAGTACGCGGAAGTTGAACCGATCGTGGGCGTCTATAAAGAACTGCTGAAAGTGCAGGACGACCTCGAAGGCGCCCAGGCACTGCTCAAGGACAGCGACCCGGACATGCGTGAAATGGCCGTGGAAGAAGTCCGCGAGGCCAAGGAACGCCTGGTCACGCTCGAAGCCGATCTGCAACGCATGCTGCTGCCCAAGGACCCGAACGACGGACGCAACGTGTTCCTCGAGATCCGTGCCGGTACCGGCGGTGACGAAGCGGCGATCTTCTCCGGCGACCTGTTCCGCATGTATTCGCGTTACGCCGAGCGTCGTGGCTGGCGGGTGGAGATCCTCTCGGAAAACGAGGGTGAACACGGCGGCTATAAAGAGGTGATTGCCCGGGTCGAGGGTGACAACGTCTACGGCAAACTGAAGTTCGAATCCGGCGCGCACCGTGTGCAGCGGGTTCCGGCGACCGAGTCCCAGGGCCGCATCCACACCTCGGCCTGCACCGTGGCGGTACTGCCCGAGCCGGACGAACAGGAAGCCATCGAGATCAACCCGGCTGACCTGCGCGTCGACACCTATCGCTCCTCCGGCGCCGGTGGCCAGCACGTCAACAAGACCGACTCGGCGATCCGTATCACGCACTTGCCGTCCGGCATCGTGGTCGAGTGCCAGGAAGAGCGTTCGCAGCACAAGAACCGCGCCCGGGCGATGTCCTGGTTGTCGGCCAAGCTGAACGATCAGCAGACCAGCGCCGCAGCCAACGCCATCGCCAGCGAGCGCAAGTTGCTGGTCGGCTCCGGCGACCGTTCCGAGCGCATCCGCACCTATAATTTTGCCCAGGGCCGGGTCACCGACCACCGGGTCAACCTGACCTTGTATTCCCTCGACGAGATTCTCGCCGGCGGCGTCGAGGCGGTGATCGAGCCGTTGCTGGCCGAGTACCAGGCCGATCAACTGGCAGCGATAGGTGAGTAAATGACGATCATTGCCAGTTTGTTGCGCGCCGCCGATTTACCTGACTCGCCGACGGCGCGTCTGGATGCTGAACTGCTGCTGGCGGCGGCCTTGGGCAAGTCCCGCAGTTTCCTGCACACCTGGCCGGAGCGCATCGTGCCGAGTGAAGCGGCACTGACGTTCGCCGAATATTTGCAGCGCCGCCGCGGCGGTGAGCCGGTGGCCTATATCCTCGGCCAGCAGGGCTTCTGGAAGCTGGACCTGGAAGTGGCGCCGCATACGTTGATCCCGCGCCCGGACACCGAGCTGCTGGTGGAAGCCGCGCTGGAACTGTTGCCGGCCACTCCCGCCAAAGTGCTCGACCTTGGCACCGGCAGCGGCGCCATCGCTCTGGCCCTGGCCAGCGAGCGTCCGGCCTGGAACGTCACTGCCGTGGATCGCGTGCTGGAAGCCGTGGCTCTGGCCGAGCGCAATCGCCAGCGTCTGCACCTGAACAACGCCACCGTGCTGAGCAGCCATTGGTTCAGCGCCCTGGAAGGCCAGCGTTTTCAATTGATCATCAGCAATCCGCCCTACATCGCAGCGGCCGATCCGCATCTGGTCGAGGGCGATGTGCGCTTCGAACCGGCCAGCGCCCTGGTGGCGGGTGTCGACGGGCTCGACGATCTGCGCTTGATCGTCGCCCAGGCGCCGGATCATCTGGAGGCGGGTGGGTGGCTGATGCTCGAACACGGCTATGATCAGGCCGAGGCGGTCCGCGATTTGCTGCTGACCCGGGGGTTTGAAGAAGTCCACAGCCGCACCGATCTGGGCGGTCACCAACGCATCAGTCTGGGGCGCCTGCCGTGCTGAATGATCAGGAGTTGCTGCGTTACAGCCGGCAGATTCTGCTGCAACACATTGATATCGACGGCCAGTTGCGGCTCAAGGAAAGCCGCGTATTGATCGTCGGTCTTGGCGGCCTTGGCGCGCCAGTGGCGCTGTATCTGGCGGCAGCCGGCGTTGGCGAGCTGCACCTGGCGGACTTCGACACGGTCGACCTGACGAACCTGCAACGCCAGATCATTCACGACACCGACAGCGTCGGCATGACCAAGGTCGATTCGGCAATCAAGCGTCTGAGCGCGATCAATCCCGAGATCCAGCTGATCGCCCATCGTGCGGCGCTGGACGAAGACTCCCTGGCCGCCGTGGTGGCCGGGGTGGATCTGGTCCTCGACTGTTCTGACAACTTTTCCACCCGTGAAGCAGTCAATGCCGCGTGCGTGTTGGCCGGCAAACCGCTGGTCAGCGGCGCGGCGATTCGCCTCGAAGGGCAACTGTCGGTGTTCGACCCGCGTCGGCCGGAGAGTCCTTGCTACCACTGTTTATACGGGCACGGCAGTGAAGCCGAATTGACCTGTAGCGAGGCCGGTGTGGTCGGTCCGCTGGTGGGGCTGGTCGGCAGTCTGCAAGCGCTCGAAGCACTGAAGTTGCTGGCCGGATTCGGCGAGCCGCTGGTGGGGCGCCTGTTGTTGATCGATGCCTTGGGCACGCGCTTCCGTGAGTTGCGGGTCAAGCGCGATCCGGGTTGCAACGTCTGTGGGTCGAAACATGCGTGAAGCGCCGATTGGCGTGTTCGACTCCGGTGTCGGCGGGCTCTCGGTACTGGCCGAGATCCAGCGATTGCTACCCAATGAGTCTCTGTTGTATGTCGCCGACTGCGGGAATATTCCCTACGGCGAAAAAACTCCGGAATTTATCCAGCACCGTTGCAGCGTGATGGCCGACTTCTTTCGGCAACAGGGCGCCAAAGCCCTGGTGCTGGCGTGTAACACGGCGACGGTGGCCGGTGTCGCCGACTTGCGTCGCGACTATCCAGAATGGCCTATCGTCGGCATGGAGCCGGCAGTCAAGCCGGCCGCCGCCGCAACCCGCTCTGGCGTGGTAGGGGTGCTGGCCACCACCGGTACCTTGCAGAGCGCCAAGTTCGCCGCATTGCTCGACCGCTTCGCCACGGACGTAAAAGTGATCACCCAGCCCTGTCCCGGGCTGGTGGAGCTGATTGAAAGCGGCGACCTGGGCAGCTCCGAGTTGCGCCAGCTGTTGGCCGGGTATGTTCGGCCACTGCTGGCCGCCGGCGCGGACACCCTGATTCTCGGCTGTACCCATTACCCCTTTCTCAAGCCGTTGCTGCGGCAGATGATCCCCGATGACATCAGCCTGATCGACACCGGTGCCGCCGTCGCACGGCAACTTCAACGTCTGCTGGCCGAAGGCGAGCTGCTCGCCGAGGGCCCGGTCCGTGAAGCGCAGTTCTGGACCAGCGCTGATCCGCTACATTTCAGAAATATCTTGCCGATACTGTGGAATACCTCTGGTGTTGTGCGAAGCTTCAACAGGTAGAAGGCTGTCCGGGGGGAATACGAAGAGTCGGGTGAACTTCTGATAAATCGCTGACTTCTATAGTTTTGCAGGGTTTGGCAACAAAAAAACCATACGAAATCGTTCACAAAAGGAAGTTTCAAGTGAAGCGACTATTCTGCTTGGCCGCGATTGCGGCCGCACTGATGGGGCACACTTTTACCGCGCAGGCGGCAGGTGTGGAGTTCGCGGTTGGTCAGACCAGCGATTCGACCATGACGTATCGACTGGGCATGCAATTCGATTGGGACCAGAGCTGGTGGCAGAGTGACGTTGGTCGTCTGACCGGTTACTGGAGCGGCGCCTACACCTACTGGGAAGGCGACAAGACCTCCAGCAATAACAGCCTGTCTTTCTCCCCGGTATTCGTTTACGAGTTTGCCGGCCAGAACGTCAAGCCCTACGTTGAAGCAGGCATTGGTGTGGCGGCGTTCTCCAATACGCGAATCGAAGACAACAACCTGGGCAGTTCTTTCCAGTTTGAAGACCGGTTCGGTTTTGGTCTGCGCTTCAATGGCGGCCACGAAGTCGGGGTCCGCGCGACGCACTATTCCAACGCAGGGCTCGCCAGTTCCAACGACGGTGTAGAAAGCTATTCGCTGCATTACACGTTGCCGTTGTAATTGCATCCCCCTGTAGGAGCGAGCCTGCTCGCGATGACGGTGTGTCAGTTGCCAGCTTAGTTGGCTGACAGTCCGCAATCGCGAGCAGGCTCGCTCCTACAGGAGCTGTGTTGTTTTCCCGTTCAGCGATACGCCGTCGAAATCCCCTGGCGTTCGTCGATGCACTCCGGTGCGCCCATTTCGAACTCCCGGCAGATCAGTGGGCGTTTTTCGTAGATGGTGCACATCATCGTGTTGCGATCCAGCGCGGCACACCAGCCGTCATCCAGGCGCAGCATCACTTCCCCGCCCCAGTCATCGGTATCGATGAACCGTTCAGGCACACCCGTATCGGTGATCAGCATGACTTCGAGCTGGCAGCAGCAGGCTGCGCAGGTCGAGCAGGTGACCGCGGGTTCCGCGATTTGCGTATGGGGGATGGTTTTCATGGCGCGCAGTGTAAGGCAGTCACCGGGTGCTGTGTGAAAGGTCTGACGGACGCTCAAGTATCGGAACGTCCCGGATGCCGCTACCGATAATGGAGATTTTCAGGGTTGATCCTTGATCGGTGGCTGGCCGCGCACCATGGGTTTGCCGATCTCCAGTTTCACTTGCTCCGGCCATTTGGCGAGTGGCCAGAGGGTGGCCATGAACGCTGCCGGGAAAGCGATTTCCAGCGGGCGCTCCTTGAGTTTTTCGAAGATGTGCCGAGCAGCTTTCTCCACCGGCCAGCTCAAGGGCATGGAAAACTCGTTCTTCGCCGTCAGCGTCGTTTCGACAAACCCGGGGTTGATCACTGTGAGCTCTATGCCTTCAGGGGCCAGGTCGATGCGCAGGGATTCCAACAGGTAACGCAGTCCGGCCTTTGAGGTGCCATAGGCTTCTGTCTTGGGCAGCGGCAGGTAAGTCACCGTACTGGCCATGGCGATCATATGCGGTGCGGTGCCGGCCCGCAGCAAAGGCACAGCGGCGTCGATACAATAGCTGCTGGCCAGCAGGTTGGTACGCACCACATGCTCCACAATCGACGCATCGAACTGTTTGGCATCCACGTACTCGCAGGTGCCGGCGTTGAGTATCACGGTGTCCAGCGAGCCCCAGTCTTCGGCAATCCGCTCGCCGATCTCGCGTACGGTCTGGCTGTTGGTCAGGTCTCCGGCAACCACAAGCACTTGCCCCGGGTAACGGAGCGACAAGTCTTTCAGGGGGGCCACGTTGCGCGAACTGACGGCCAGGTGCGCACCGGTTTTCAGGATTTCTTCGGCCAGGGCAGCACCGATGCCGCTGCTTGCACCGGTCAGCCAGTATCGTCGTGCGAGTGTACGACTCATCCCAATCTCCTTTTCAACCGGGTAATTGCCCGGCCCAATTCGGGTAAATGTTCATAATGCAAAGCCCCGGCATCGAAGTCATCCCGGTGGCGGTAATTTATGACCCAACGGCGGCGTATTGCCGCGAGGGCAGGTTTTTGAATGCCATCAACGCACGCGTACGGGAAGTACTCAAGTCGACGATCGGTGAAGGGTAATCCACAACACCGAAAAGGCCGCCGAGAATGGCGGGGTTGTGCACGTCTTTTTTATTCAAGCCGGCCAGTTCCGGCAGCCATTGCTTGATGAACACGCCTTCGGGGTCGAATTTTTCCGACTGGCTCAGCGGGTTGAAAATCCGGAAGTAAGGCGCCGAGTCGGTGCCGGTGGAGGAACTCCACTGCCAGCCACCATTGTTCGCCGCCAGGTCGCCATCGATCAGGTGACGCATGAAAAAGCGTTCGCCTTCGCGCCAGTCGATCAGCAGGTTCTTGGTCAGGAACATCGCCACCACCATGCGCAGGCGGTTGTGCATCCAGCCGGTTACCAGCAGTTGGCGCATGGCGGCGTCGATGATCGGCAAGCCTGTACGCGCCTGTTGCCAGGCGGCCAGTTCTTCGGGGGCGTTGCGCCAGGCCAGCGCTTCGGTTTCCGGACGAAACGCGCGGTGCCGGGAAACCCGTGGGTAGCCCACCAGGATATGTTTGTAGAACTCGCGCCACAGCAGTTCGTTGATCCAGGTGACGGCGCCGGTCTTGCCGCTTTCGAATTCACCCTGATTGTTGTTCAAGGCGGCGTGCAGGCATTGGCGGGGAGAAATCACTCCGGCGGCCAGATAGGCCGAAAGCTGACTGGTGCCGGTTTTTGCCGGGAAATCGCGTTCGCTTTGATAGTGATCGATCTGCGCATCGGCAAAATGGTCGAGGCGATGCCGGGCTTCGGTCTCGCCAGCCGGCCACAGGCTGCGCAGGTTGTCATCGGGCGTTGCGAAACCCTCGATACTTGCGGGGATCGTATCGCCGGCAATGTTCAGCGGCGCTTGTTTGTGCGGTGCGCGGACCAGGTTGGGCAGCGAGTGATGCAGTCGTTCGTAGCAGACTTTTCGGAACTGGCTGAAGACCTGAAAGTAAGTGCCGGTCCGGGTCAGCACGCTCCCGGGCTTGAACAGCAATTGATCGAGGTAGCGGCGAACTTCGATGCCTTCGGCCTGTAGCGTCCGGGCAACTGCTGCATCACGACGGGACTCATGGATGCCGTATTCCTCGTTAAGGTGCAACGCGTCGACCTGCCACTCTCGGCACAGGTTCAGCAATACGCTGGGTGCGTCATCCCAACGCGATGCCTGGCGGATCAGCAGGGGAATGTTCAGTTCACCCAGTTCGCGGCTCAACTCGCGCAGGTTACGCAGCCAGAAGTCCACTTTGCAGGGCGCATCGTCGTGTTCCAGCCAATGTTCCGGACTCAGCAGATACACCGCCACGCACGGGCCGCGAGCCGCGGCAGCCGAGAGGGCGGTGTTGTCATGTAGGCGCAAGTCACTGCGCAGCCAGATCAATTGCATTTTGGTGTCCACGCTATTCATTTAAATCAGCCGGTGCTGAACGAGTGCCTGATGTGCCGACAACGGATCTTCGGCCAGGTACAAGTCAGCGATCTCGGCAACATTGACGGACAACTCGGCGTGGTGGATGCATACCGTTGGTCCGGCAATCATTTTTGGGCAACTGATTCCTTTCAATAGTTTCGGCAGTTGCATCAGGTTCAAGGCTTTGCTTGAGTACAGCAGAACCCCACGGGGTTGCAGAAGTTCGACCGCCAATGCCAATTCTCCGACAGGCAGCGGTCCGTCGAAGACCTCCACCGGGCAATCCGCGCTGCTGATCAGCCAGGCCGTGAGCCACAGATGCGGCTCCATGGGCCGGTCCGAGTGGTTGACCAGCAGCATCGGCGCGGTGCGCAACTGACGATTGTTGTGGTAGATGCGCGCACCGAACTTGCTGCGCAACCAGGCACAAAAAAAGCCTCGCTCCATCTGCGCTCCGAACTGGCCTTGCCAGCGTTGCTCCAGAGCGGCCAGCAAGGGCATCAGCAAGTGCTCGCACAGGGTTCGCGGCGGATATAGCGCCATGGCCTGATTGACGCCGTCATCCAGGGCGCGCTCCTGCAATCGGCTGACCGCCTGCTGCAACGTTTGCAGCAAGGCGTGCCAATCGTTGTCGACGGACTCGCTGAAGGCTTGCGGCGTGTCGAGCAATGGCTTGACCTGGCTGACGGCAACGCCACGGTTGAGCCAGGTGAGGATGGTCTGGATGCGTTGTACGTGGTCGGCCGAGAACAACCGGTGGCCCTTGGGTGTGCGTAGCGGCACGATCAGGCCGTAGCGCCGCTCCCAGGCGCGCAAGGTCACGGCATTGACCCCGGTTTGCCGCGCCACTTCACGGATCGGCAGCCAGCCTTCGTCCAACGCCTTTTTAAAGTCATCGCCGAGGTCTTCGCGGGCGCTGGTGTCGAGTGCTTTTTTCATCAGATGGCGTTTCGCAGGCTGAGGTTTTCCGGGTGCGGTTGCAGGTAAATCTGCTGTGCGATGTACGGGTCGGGGTGTTGGCGAAAGTGATGCTTGAGCAGTGTCAGCGGCACCACCAGCGGCACGATGCCCAGGCGGTACTGGCTGATCACGTGCTGCACTTCCTGCTTGTCTTCGCTGTTGATGGCCTGTTTCAAGTAGCCACTGAGGTGTTGCAGGACGTTGGCGTGAGTACGGCGGGTGGCGCATTTTTTCAGTGCCACCATCAGTTCGCTGAAATAGCGGGGGCCCACCTCCCGCGGATCGTTTTTACCCATGTTGCCCAACAGGTGACCCAGCGTTTTGTATTGCACCGGGTTATGGGCCATCAGCAGGTATTTGTAGCGCGAGTGAAAGTCCGTGAGACCGCGCCGGGTCATGCCCTCCTGGCGCAGCTGCTGCCAGGCGCTGTAGGCGAACACACGGGTGAGGAAGTTTTCCCGCAGCACCGGATCGTTGAGCCGACCGTCTTCCTCCACCGGCAGGTCCGGGTGCCGCAGGCAGAAGGCCCTGGCGTAGATCCCGCGCCCGTCTCTGTCGGCCCGTGCGCCGCTGACGTGGTAGACCTTGACCCGCTCCAGCCCGCAGGACGGGGAGTTTTGCATGAAGATGTAGCCGCAAATATCCCCCAGTTGCGCTGCCATGTCCCGGCCGTAGGCGGCCAGCGGTTGCGTCACGTTTAGCCCGTGGTCGAGGCTGCCCACGGCTTCGGGTTGATCCGCACTGCCCACCAGCCGAATCGGTTGACGGGGTACGCCCAGGCCGATGGCCACTTCCGGGCAGACCGGGATGAAATCGAAGTAATCAGTGAGGGTGCGGCTGCACAGCCGCGACTCCTTGTGCCCACCGTTGTAGCGCACGTCGAGCCCCATCAGGCAGGCACTGATGGCGATTTTCGGTTTGGCGGAAGAGTGGAGCATCAGAGCACCTCGAATCTAAACTTGTACAAAAATTAGGATCTGTACAAGATAACTTCATCATAGATTCGAAGTTATACAAGTCAATATTTTTGTATAGCTTTTCTGGCGGGCTGCTGCCAGGACGACAGCAGCGATTTACTCGGATCGATGCTCTTTACTGCAGGTGCGCATGCAAACGGCGGGCGGCTTCCTGACCGCTGAGCCAGGCTCCTTCGACGCGTCCGGACAGGCACCAGTCGCCACAGGCGTACAGCCCCAGGTCGGCATCGGCCAGGGTGCCCCATTCGTGACTGCTGGCGGGGCGGGCGTAGAGCCAGCGGTGGGCGAGGCTGAAGCTCGGCGCGGGCATGGAATCGTGCAGCAGTTCGGCAAACGCGCCGTGTAACTGTTCGATCACCGCTTCCTTGGACAAATCGATGTGCTGGCGACTCCAGGCGCTGGTGGCGTGCAGCACCCAAGTGTCGAGGGTGTTGTCGCGCCCGGGTTTGCTGCGGTTGCGGGCCAGCCAGTCGAGTGGGCTGTCCTGGACGAAGCAGCCTTCCATGGGCGTATCCAGCGGCGTTTCGAACGCCAGAGCGATGGCCCAGGTCGGGTCCATTTTCACCCCGGCGGCGGCCCCGGCGAGTTTCGGCGCCGATGCCAGCAGAGCCGTGGCCTGTGGGGCCGGCGTGGCGATGACCACGTGGCTGAACGGACCGTGGGTGAAGCCTTCGGCGTCCTGCAGGTGCCAGTGTTCTTCACCGCGATAGACCTCGGTGATCCGACAGGCGAAATGCACTTCGAGGTCACCGAGCAGGGCGCGGGTGATGGCGCTCATGCGGGGCGTGCCGACCCAGCGAGTCTGCTCGTCCGGCGACAGGTTGAGCTGGCCGCCATGGTAGGTGTACAGCTGCGGCGCCCATTCGGCGACCCAGCCTTCGGCCTGCCAACGCTGAACTTCCGTGACAAAGCGGCGGTCGCGGGCGGTGAAGTATTGCGCGCCCATGTCCAGGGCACCCGCATCGCTGCGCTTGCTCGACATGCGCCCGCCGCTGCCGCGACTTTTATCGAAAAGTTGAACCACATACCCAAGGGCCGTCAGGGCCTGGGCGGCGGAGAGTCCGGCAATGCCGGTGCCGATGATTGCGATAGGTACAGTCATAGGGGCCTCGTTTACCTTTCTGTACAGACTACGCCGGGGTTAAAACCTGTACAATATTGTTTGATGGTATAACTTTTAGCGTTCTTGATTTGATAGCTTGGCCTATTGTTAAACATAGAGCCTGCTCGATACCAAAGATCCCTGCTTATAAAAATAGACTAATGGACAAGGTAAAACGCCACGCGAGGAAGAAGTCATGCACATATTGCTGACCGGCGGTACTGGTTTGATAGGACGTCAGCTCTGCCGGCACTGGTTGGGCCAGGGTCATCGTCTGACAGTCTGGAGCCGCCAACCTGAAAATGTCGCGAAAATATGTGGTGCCCAAGTGCGTGGAATTGCCCGGCTGGAGGATCTCGGGCAGGAGCCTGTCGATGCAATTATCAATCTTGCCGGTGCGCCGATTGCCGCCCGGCCCTGGACGCACAAACGTAAAGCCCTGTTGTGGAGCAGTCGCATCTCGCTGACTGAAACCCTGCTGGCGTGGCTGGAAAGCCGCGATCAGAAACCCCGGGTGCTGATCTCCGGTTCCGCTGTCGGTTGGTATGGCGACGGTGGCGAACGTGAGTTGACCGAAGAGTCGCCACCGGTCATCGATGATTTCGCCAGTCAGTTATGCATCGCTTGGGAAGAGACCGCCCAGCGGGCTGAAGCGTTGGGTATTCGCGTCATCCTTGTTCGTACCGGGCTGGTTCTATCGGCCGAGGGCGGCTTTTTGTCGCGGCTGTTACTGCCGTTCAAGCTGGGCCTGGGAGGCCCGATCGGCAACGGCCGGCAGTGGATGCCATGGATTCATATCGACGATCAAATCGCCCTGATTGATTTTCTTCTGCATCGCAACGAGGCCGGCGGTCCCTATAATGCGTGCGCGCCGAAGCCGGTGCGCAACCGCGAGTTTGCCGAGGCGCTGGGCAGCGTACTGAATCGCCCGACGTTCATGCCGATGCCGGCCTTCGCATTGAAGGTGGGGCTGGGCGAGTTGTCGCTGTTGTTGCTGGGCGGTCAGCGCGCCACTCCGGTGCGCTTGTTACAGGCTGGTTTCACTTTTAAGTTCACGGATTTGCGCGCGGCTCTGGACGATCTGTCCGGTCGCCTTTGAAATAGGACGTTGCATGACCGATCACGCGTTGCTTCTGGTCAACCTGGGTTCACCTGCCTCCACCTCGGTGGCGGATGTGCGCAGTTACCTCAATCAATTTCTGATGGACCCGTACGTGATCGACCTGCCATGGCCGGTTCGACGGCTGCTGGTGTCGCTGATCCTGATCAAGCGTCCCGAGCAGTCGGCCCATGCCTATGCCTCGATCTGGTGGGACGAGGGCTCGCCGCTGGTGGTGCTCAGTCGTCGCTTGCAACAAGCGATGACCCGTCAATGGCAGCACGGCCCGGTCGAACTGGCGATGCGTTATGGCGAGCCGTCGATTGAGTCGATGCTGGTGCGCCTGGTCGCGGCGGGGCACAAGCGAATCACCCTGGCGCCGCTATATCCACAGTTCGCCGACAGCACCACGACTACGGTCATCGAAGAGGCCAGGCGCGTGGTGCGCGAGAAAAATCTCGACGTGCAGTTGGCGGTACTCCAGCCGTTCTACGACCAACCGGAATACCTCGATGCGCTGGTGGCCACGACCCGGCCGCATTTGCAGCAGGATTTCGATCACTTGCTGATGAGTTTTCACGGGTTGCCGGAACGGCATCTGAAGAAGCTCAATCCCGGTCACAGCTTCGAGGGCGGCGGTGATTGCTGCGCCGGGGCACCGCCGGAGGTGGTCGCTACCTGTTATCGCGGCCAGTGCCTGCGTACGGCGGCAGAGTTTGCCAAGCGCATGGGGCTGCCGGAGGGCAAGTGGTCGGTGTCGTTCCAGTCGCGTCTGGGGCGCGCCAAATGGATCGAACCCTACACCGAAGCGCGCCTCGATGAGTTGGCCAAGAGCGGCGTGAAAAAGGTTTTGGTGATGTGCCCGGCGTTCGTTGCCGATTGCATCGAAACACTGGAAGAAATCGGTGATCGCGGTAAGGAGCAATTCCGCGCAGCGGGGGGAGAAGACCTGGTGCTGGTGCCGTGCCTCAACGATGACCCGCATTGGGCGCGGGCGTTGAGTGCGTTGTGCGAGCGAGCACCGGTGGTGCTTTAAAAGCTTCGCGAGCAGGCTCGCTCCCACGGTTGGAATGCATTCCCCTGTGGGAGCGAGCCTGCTCGCGATAGCTATCTGGCGCTATAAGTATCTCAAGCAGTTAGATCAGCGGCTCCTGCGCCTTCTTGTGCTTCCAGCTGTCATTGCCCGGCAGGATCAGGTTCAAGCCAATCGCCACCACCGCGCACAGCGCGATGCCCTTGAGGCCGAAATCGTCCGGCCCGGTGCCGGTGCCGATCAGCACGCCGCCGATCCCGAATACCAGAGTCACCGACACAATCACCAGATTGCGCGCCTCGCCCAGATCGATCTTGTGGCGGATCAGCGTGTTCATCCCCACCGCCGCAATCGAACCGAACAACAGGCACAGAATCCCGCCCATCACTGGCACCGGAATGCTTTGCAGCAGTGCGCCGAACTTGCCGATGAACGCCAGGCTGATGGCGAAGATCGCTGCCCAGGTCATGATCTTCGGGTTGTAGTTCTTGGTCAGCATGACCGCACCGGTCACTTCGGCGTAGGTGGTGTTGGGCGGGCCGCCGAACAGACCGGCCGCCGTGGTGGCAATGCCATCGCCGAGCAGGGTACGGTGCAGGCCGGGCTTCTTCAGGTAATCGCGACCGGTCACGCTACCCACGGCAATCACGCCGCCGATGTGCTCGATGGCCGGGGCCAGGGCTACCGGAACGATGAACAGAATCGCCTGCCAGTTGAATTCCGGCGCGGTGAAGTGCGGGATGGCGAACCACGGCGCCGCCGCAATCTTCGCGGTATCGACCACGCCGAAGTAGAACGCCATGCCAAAGCCCACCAGCACGCCGGAGATGATCGGCACCAGGCGGAAGATGCCCTTGCCGAATACCGCGACGATCAGTGTGGTCAGCAGCGCGGGCATCGAGATCATCATCGCCGTCTGGTAATGAATCAATTCACTGCCGTCGCCGGCCTTGCCCATGGCCATGTTGGCGGCAATCGGCGCCATGGCCAGGCCAATGGAGATGATCACCGGACCAATCACCACCGGAGGCAGCAGGCGATCGATGAAGCCGGTGCCTTTGATCTTCACCGCGAGGCCGAGGAAGGTGTAGACGAAACCTGCCGCCATCACGCCGCCCATGGTCGCGGCCAGGCCGAACTGACCTTTGGCGAGAATGATCGGGGTGATAAAGGCAAAGCTCGATGCCAGGAACACCGGCACCTGACGTCCGGTGACGATCTGGAACAGGATCGTCCCCAGGCCTGCGGTAAACAGTGCCACGTTCGGGTCGAGGCCGGTAATCAGCGGCATCAACACCAGGGCGCCGAAAGCCACGAACAGCATCTGTGCGCCGGACAGCACCGTGCGCCAGAGCGGATCGTTGAACTCTTGCTGCATGCTCACGCGTCCTTCTGCTTGGTGCCGAAGATCTTGTCGCCAGCATCGCCCAGGCCCGGGATGATGTAACCGTGTTCGTTCAGTTTTTGATCAATGGACGCGGTGTAGATGGTCACGTCCGGGTGAGCTTTCTCGACCACGGCAATGCCTTCCGGCGCGGCAACCAGCACCATGGCGCGGATGTCCTTGCAACCGGCCTTTTTCAGCAGGTCGATAGTGGCGACCATCGAGCCGCCGGTGGCGAGCATCGGGTCGATGATCATGGCCAGGCGTTCGTCGATCTCCGGGACCAGTTTTTCCAGGTAGGTGTGGGCTTCGAGGGTTTCCTCGTTGCGGGCCACGCCCACGGCGCTGACTTTGGCGCCCGGGATCAGGCTGAGCACGCCCTCAAGCATGCCGATGCCGGCACGCAGGATAGGCACGACAGTAATCTTCTTGCCGGCGATTTTCTCCACCGACACAGTGCCGCACCAGCCTTCGATATCGTAGGATTCCAGCGGCAGGTCTTTGGTGGCTTCATAGGTCAGCAGGGCGCCGACTTCCTGAGCGAGCTCACGGAAATTCTTGGTGCTGATGTCTGCGCGGCGCATCAGGCCAAGTTTATGACGGATCAGCGGGTGGCGGATCTCGAGGATGGGCATGGGAAAGGCTCCGGCGGCGGGCAAAAAAACCGGCCTAGATTAATCTATCCGAGGGTGTTGTCCTATAGACATACAGTACGTTAGTCCACAAACGCTTGATCTGGCCTCGCTTGATGCGTACCTTTGCCCGCTTTTCCGAATCCGTCCCCCCTTGGAGAGCGCCATGTCCGCTGATCTCGAGCATATCCGTCAAATCATGCGAGAGGCTGACTGCCTGTACACCGAAGCTGAAGTCGAGGCGGCCATCGCCCGCGTCGGTGCACACATCAATGAAGAACTGGCGGACAGCAACCCGGTGGTGTTCTGCGTGATGAACGGCGGGCTGATTTTCGCCGGCAAACTGCTGACCCATTTGCAGTTCCCGCTGGAGGCGTCCTACCTGCACGCCACCCGTTATCGCAACGAAACCAGCGGCGGCGAGCTGTTCTGGAAAGCCAAGCCGGAAGTTTCCTTCATCGACCGTGACGTGCTGATCATCGA
Organism: Pseudomonas sp. IT-P74; assembly: GCF_949768175.1. Taxonomy (NCBI): domain Bacteria; kingdom Pseudomonadati; phylum Pseudomonadota; class Gammaproteobacteria; order Pseudomonadales; family Pseudomonadaceae; genus Pseudomonas; species Pseudomonas sp. IT-P74. The sequence continues at coordinate 50,724 of NZ_CATKQD010000014.1, forward strand.
CGACATCCTTGATGAAGGTCACACACTGGGCGCGATCATCGACTTCTGCAAACACGCCGGTGCCCGCAAAGTGCACACTGCCGTGCTGATCGACAAAGACCACGACCGCAAGGCCCGTCCAGACCTCAAGGCCGATTTCGTCGGTCTGCCGTGCATCGACCGCTACATCTTCGGTTACGGCATGGACTACAAAGGTTACTGGCGTAATGCTAACGGGATCTTTGCGGTTAAAGGAATGTAAGAACATGAGCGTGCCGAGCTTTCTGGATCAGACCTTGTTTGCCGAGCTGGCCGGGAAAGCCGCGGCCAATCCTCGTGGGCGCCAGCATCACAATTTCCATCAGATGGAAGACGCTTGCCATCGCATGGCAGTGGGGTTGCAGCCGTCCACCTATGTCCCGCCTCACCGGCATCTGGGCGACAACAAGGCCGAAACCCTGTTGGTCCTCAAGGGGCGGCTGGGCGTGTTGATCTTTGACGAGACCGGTGCGGTGCTGAGCAAGACCGTGCTGCAGGCCGGTGGCGACTGTGTTGGCGTGGACCTGCCAACCGGTGTGTTCCACGGTTTGGTGGTGCTGGAGGCCGACAGCCTGATGTTCGAATGCAAGGCCGGTCCTTACCGCCCGGTCGGTGAGGGTGAGCTGGCGCATTGGGCGCCGCGCGAGGGCGAGCCCGGTGTTGCCGAGTATCAGGCGTGGATGCGCGCGCAGTTCGATTGATCCTTGACCTGTAGGAGCGAGCCTGCTCGCGATGGAGTGTCAGCTACATAGATGCCGTCTGACACACCATCGCGAGCAGGCTCGCTCCTACAGTCCTGTTAGCCCATGCTAGAGTGCTCGGCCTCGATTCCGGAGCCTGTCATGAGCCATTTGATCCGCTGCTGCGCCGCTCTGTTGCTGACCCTCAGCCTGCCCCTGGCCGCCGCGCCGGCGCCCATGCATGCGCAGTTCCTGCCGCCCGATGACCTGACCCTGCGTGACAGCGAGCCTGAGCAGCAGCAACTGATGCAGGTCACCGATTACTCGGTGGTGGTAGGCAGCCAGCGTCAATCCAGTCAACAGCCGATTCCGGTCACTTCACCGCTGATGATTCGGCTCAAGGGCAAATCCCTGAACAAGGGTGCCACCATCAGTCAGGTGCTGGTCAACTTCGATGGTGAAAGCAAAAGCCTGAAGAAGCCGGTCTTCGACGATAAGAGCAAGACCCTGACCCTTTATTACCCGCTGGCGCAATACCGGGTGGTGATCGATTTGTTGCGCAACGACACGGTGTATTGCCAGTTTCTCAGCTACGCCAATGGCCATGTCTGGGCCGATCTGCACACCGGCAGCACTCGTCCGCGTTGAGCCTTGAGCCCGCGCAGGGGTAAACTGCCCGCCCCGTGATATGTCTGCAAGCTGGAGTCGGCAATGCGTAAAGATAAAAAACAAGTGATTGGTGACGAGATCGGTGATGAGCAGATCAAGTTGTTCCTCGATTTCGAACCGGTCGACGCGACTTCTCCGTCCCTGCACAAACTGGTCAAAGCCTACCGTGGCCTGCGCATTGACGATTTCGCGCGTTTCCTGACGTTCTTCGTCGAAGCGGGTTACGACGTTGATGGCAAGGATGAACACGGCAAAACCTTCGTTGAACTGATCCAGGATCAGCGCAACGCGCCGGATTACATCGAGCTGATCGAAAAAGCTCGCGGCTGAGTAAATTTCAGCCATAAAAAAACGCCCCGCTCTCAGTGAGAGCGGGGCGTTTTTCATAAGGCCGAATCAAGCGTAGCTTTCGGTCTCGCTGCTGGCTTCAACCAGTTCCAGGGCAACGTTGTTCTGCGTGTTGATCTTGCGATACAGCGCAGCGTCGGTTTCCAGGACCTTTTCCCTGGCAGGGAAGATTTCTGCCAGTTTGCTGGCCCATTCGCCCTTGGTTTTGCCCGGGAAGCATTTTTCGATCAGCTCAAGCATGATCGAAACGGTCACCGAGGCACCTGGCGAAGCGCCGAGCAGTGCCGCCAGGGAACCGTCCTTGGCCGCGACCAGTTCGGTACCGAATTGCAGGATGCCGCCTTTCTTCGGGTCTTTCTTGATGATCTGCACCCGTTGGCCGGCCACTTCCAGGCGCCAGTCTTCGGCTTTCGCCTCAGGGTAGAAGCGGCGCAGGGATTCCAGGCGCTGCTCCATCGATTGCATCACTTCGCTGACCAGGTACTTGGTCAGGTCCATGTTGTTTTTCGCCACGGACAGCATCGGGCCGATGTTGCCGGCGCGAACCGACATCGGCAGGTCCATGAAGGAACCGTGCTTGAGGAACTTGGTGGTGAAGCCGGCATAAGGTCCGAACAGCAGGGACTTCTTGCCTTCGACCACGCGGGTGTCCAGGTGCGGCACGGACATGGGCGGCGAACCTACGGCAGCCTGGCTGTAGACCTTGGCCTGGTGGTGCTTGACCACTTCCGGGTTGTCGCAACGCAGCCACTGGCCGCTGATCGGGAAGCCGCCGAAGCCTTTGCTTTCTTCGATGCCCGAAGCCTGCAGCAGCGGCAGTGCCGCACCGCCAGCGCCGAGGAAGACGAATTTGGCGTCGACTTCACGGGTGTTGCCGCTGTTGACGTCCTTGATGCTGACGGTCCAGCCGCCGTTGTTGCGCTTGAGGCCGGTCACGCGCTTGCAGTACTTGACCTGAGCATCGGGTGCGCTGGTCAGGTGCTTGAGCAACTGGTTGGTCAGGGCGCCGAAGTTGACGTCGGTGCCATTGATCACGCGGGTCGCGGCGAGGGTTTCACCAGGATCGCGGCCAGGCATCATCAGCGGCATCCACTCGGCCATTTTGGCCTTGTCTTCGGTGTATTCCATGTCGGCGAAGGCGTGGTGCTTGCTCAGCACCTTGAAGCGCTCCTTGAGGAAGGACACGCCGCTGTCGCCCTGCACGAAACTCAGGTGTGGCACCGGGCTGATAAACGATTTGCACGAGCCGAACGTGCCTTTCCTGGTCAAATACGACCAGAACTGCTTCGACACCTCGAACTGGGTGTTGATGTGCACGGCTTTCTTGATGTCGACGGTGCCATCGGCGGCCTGTGGCGTGTAGTTGAGCTCACACAGCCCGGCGTGACCGGTACCGGCGTTGTTCCACGGGTTGGAACTCTCCGCGGCACCGGAATCCATCAGCTCGACGACTTCCAGCTTGATCGCGGGGTCGAGCTCTTTGAGCAGTACTGCAAGGGTGGCACTCATGATGCCGGCCCCAACCAGTACTACGTCGACTGCTTCGTTATGCGCCATTTAACGCGTCTCCAAAATCTGCAGCACCAAATTGTCGGCATGGCTGCCAGGCGTTCCGGGGCGAGTCAGTGATGCCCCTGGATCTCATGGCAGGATCGCCATGTCCGAATCTTCGCAATTTATCGCAACTTCGACGGACGCTACCTGCCGGGCCTATGAGCCATATGAACTCATTTCAGCGCGCGGGAGGCAATTCGACTTATGGTCGATACATCCGTTTGTGCAACCAAATCCGTAGCGGACAGGCTTCAGGCTCCGGTGTTCGAGGAATACTCGGTCCTGTGTCGTTGGGCTGTTGTAGACGCTAATGGTGCATGTTCAGACGCAAAACTATTCATTTGCTCGCCACACTCTTGTGAAGTTGTGAAAACCCGTTTTTTTCACGCTCTTTTGAAGACGTGAACCTCAAAAAGGGCTGTCCCAGCCTGGCACCGTGCCCGGGTGGATTGCCGCCGTGGGATACAGGGCAGGCAAAACGGGCAAACAGCTCAGTGACCGAGCGTAATGACAGCTCTGCAGATTCGCGAAAAGTGGAGGTTTTGCTCAACAAAACAGCAAGCGCGCCAGCTTCACTCGATCTGTGTGGGCGGCTCTCTGTGGGCGGTGCGGGGTGTCAATACAAGCGCATTGACGATGCTGCGAGGCCCGATCAGGAGACGTCCTTATAATCGGGGGGAGATTGTATCTAAGAAACGCAGGGAAATGGTCGTGTTTAATGACTTTTATTAGGTGTTTGGTCAGGTCGTCAGCAGTTGCTGTGCGCGAGACCGTGGTCGGTGCTGCTGCGAAACGACACGGACACCGGCGGGCAGCGGCTGATTCAGCCAGTTCAGGCGGATCTCTTCGATTTCAACCCAGCCGTCGCCCATGGGCTGGAGACTGCATTGCTTGAAGGCCTGGCAGTGGCCGTTGCGGTCGAGCAGGGCGAAGCAGCGATGCAGTGGGCGTGGCGCGAACAGAGAGATCAGATGGCGCATGGCGAAGTACCGTTTGGGTGACTGCCCAGAAGGTTGCCTGTAGGCCATTACGTGCAAGTGTATGGGGGGTGACATCTGTGTGACAGGAACCGCATGGTCAAAGGGTTTGTCAGAGATTTCATCAAACACTGTGCGGTGCTGGTTCCCCGCAGTGGCGCACCGCTATACTGCCGGCCTGTTTGTGCCTGATTCTGGAGAGAAGAGCATGTTGCAACGCCTGTTGTTCGGTTTGATCACTGTGACCAGTTTGACCCTGGTTGGCTGCGCCCACAGCCCGCAACAACTGAGCCCGGAACCCAAGCTGACGGCTCAACTGGCGCCCGTCGGCCACGGTCAGCCTGTAGTGGTGCGTGTGGTGGACGGACGTCCATCGCCAACGCTCGGCACCCGTGGTGGCCTGTACCCGGAGACCAGCGCGATTACCGTACAAGGTGCGCAGATCCTGCCGAAACTGCAGGCTCAGGCCGAAGCTGCCGTGCGCCTGTTGGGCTTCACCCCGACCGCCAATGCGGCGAACGCACCGCAAATCACCGTGACCCTGGCCGAGCTGAAGTATCAGTCGCCTAAAGAAGGCATGTACGTGACCGAAGCGACCATCGGCGCGACCTTCCGCTCCGATGTGCAGAACGCCAACCGTCGCTACAGCGGCCGTTATGGTGCGTCCCTGGACCAGCGCTTCGGTATGGCGCCGAACCAGGAAACCAACACCAAGCTGGTCAGCGATGTGCTCAGTGATGCATTGACCCGCCTGTTCAAGGACCCGACCGTGGGTCAGGTGCTCGGCGAGTAATGCGAGCCCCTGTAGGAGCGAGCCTGCTCGCGATGGTCGTTAACGATTACGCGGGAATCTGATACCCCGCGGCGTCTTCAAGTCCATCGCGAGCAGGCTCGCTCCCACAGGAGATCTGGGGTGTCAGGCGGCTTGCGAGTAAAAGTCCAGCACGCTCACGCCCGTCAGCAAATCCGCCTCTGGCAAATCCGCATGCTGGTGGCCACCGAGTGCGCAATACACCAGCCAATGACGATCCTGAACGTTGAAGGCGAGGCTGCCGACGAGGGCTTGTTGTTCTTCGCTGGGGGTGATGAGGTAAAGACGATCCTGGTTTTCGGCGTGGAGCATGACGTGATCCGTGTCGGTTTCGAGGCGCGCATGTTCGCCGATACAGATGACGAAGCCGTGACTCAGGGCAGCCGTTGATCAAATGCTTCGTTATTTGTCGGAAACAGAGGGCAGGTGCCGACGCTTTCGGTAGAATCCGCGCCGCGGTCGCCGGCCCGGCACCTGCCACCTGTTTTACTTGAGGTTTGTGATGTCGCTGCACTTGATGACGCTGTTTACCGCCCATCCCGCCAAATTGATCAATCTGCTGGCCTTGCTCTTTGCCTTCCCGGGCGGCTGGTTGCTGCACGCCACCCGTCGCCGCGAACTGCGTGCGATGGCCAGTTTGCAGGCGCAGCGCCAGAGCAGCCCCAAGGTAGAGCCCACGCTGGACTGGGCGACCTTGCGCATGAACCGGTTTTTTTACATCTGCGGCTTTGCGTGCATGGGGATGGCGCTGCTGGTGTCGTGGATCAGCACTCAGGTCTGAGTAATCGCAAAACCTGTGGTGAACAGATACAAAAGCGGCGCCTCGAGGGCGCCGTTTTCACATTCGGCCGAAACCGCTTACAGCGGCAATCCTGCCTTCACCCGGTACTGATTGCGCACCGGCGTCGCATATTGAAGCACCAGGTATGGACGATGCTCTTCAGGGCAGGCGTCCAGGCGGCGTTGCCATTCTTCCTGGGCCTTGGCCAGTTCCTCCGCCGGGAACATTTCGGCGGCTTTCGGCACCTGCAACTGCGGATCGGCGTCTTTCCACTGTGCATAAGCCAGGTAATGCACGGGGAACAAGCGGTATCCACTGAGGATTTGCCTGTCCATCTCGATCGCCAATTGCTTGGTGTCTTCGAACAGTTCGCTGATCGGCGCGGCAAAGTTCACGTGCACTCGGCCCTTGTAGCCGGTGATGCCCTTGGCGATGCTCACGTCATCCTCGCCCGGCACCTTGGTGTAACTGCCGGTGGTGGCGCGAATGTAAAGCTCGCGGGCCTTGGCCTGATCGCATGGGTCGTATTCGTAGCTGATCGACACCGGGGTCAGGTTCAGCGACCGGATGACTTCGCCGAACGGCTCGTCCTTGCGGCTCATGTGGAACATCTTGAGGATTGCCGATTCGGTACGATCGTCACCGTCCTTGGCGCGGCCTTCGGCCTGGGCGATCCAGATCGAGGCGCAATCGTTGCGGATCGAATGGTTGATGTACGCCGACAGCAATTGATAGGCCGCCATTTTCTCCCGGCGTCCGCTGATCGAGCGGTGCACGATAAAGCTCTTGTTCAGGCGCATCAGGTCGCTGACGAAAGGCTTTTGCAGCAGGTTGTCGCCAATGGCGATGCGTGGCGTCGGCAGGCCGGCGTGGTACACGGCATAGTTGACGAAGGCCGGGTCCATCACGATGTCGCGGTGATTGGCGATGAACAGGTAGGCGCTGCCGGACTTGAATTGCTCCACACCGGTATAGGTGACACCGTCGGTGGCGCGCTCGATGGTATGGTCGACGTAAACCTCGACTTTGTCCTGTAACGTGGCCACGGAGTTAATGCCGGCAAACTCACGGCGCAGCCGATGGGCTATAAGAGGTTTGAGTGCCCAGCCTAAAGCGCCGGCGAAACGCGGGAAGCGGAAGTGGGTGAGGATATCTAGAAACGCCTTGTCGCCAAGCAGCCGTGCCAGCACTGCCGGGACTTCGCTGTCGTCGTAAGGTCGGATGGCATCGAATTCGCCCATCATGCTCTCTTGTTAGAAACGGCTAGGGTAAGTAAAGGTTTTGATCGAAAAACCGGCGGGGCACGGTCTGAAAAAGTAGCCAGACAAAAATAGCCCTGCAAATAGACCGGCGATTATACGCACAAGTCACCTGGGAGACCGCGATGCTGGAAACTGCGCAATATGAATGTCCGTATTGTGGTGAGGAAGTCGAGACGACGCTGGATTTGTCCGGTGGCGATCAGACCTATATTGAAGACTGTCAGGTGTGCTGCCGGCCGATAACCTTCGTGTTGCAGGTTCATGAAGAGGAATGGCATCTCGACGTGTTCAGCGAAAACGAGTGAGGAGCGTGTATGCAGCGCATCTACGATCCGGAAAACCTGATGGAAGGCGAGTTGCTGCAGGGCATGCTCGCCAGCGAAGGCATCGAGGCGCATCTGGTGGGCCGTGATTTGCTCGGGGGCAGCGGCGAGTTGCCGATCTATGGCCTGCTCGGGCTGTCGGTCGATAACGACCAGGCCGAATACGCCCGCGAGCTGATCACTGCGTACAATGCCGCGCTGCCGCTGTCCGGCGATGAACCGGACAGCTTTCCCGGCACGCTGGTCTGTTAGGCTGGCGTTCGTTTGATCAAGAGCCGTGTTGCCCCATGTGTGGACGTTATGCCCTGTTTCGCTGGAACCCCGCCTTCGCGGCGCTGCCCGGTTTTCCCGCCGACCAGCAGGCGCAGTGGAACATTTCCCCCAATGATTCGGTGTTGATGCTGCGGGCCGGGCCTGACGGCCAGCGCACGCTGGCACGCGCGCGCTGGGGCCTGACGCCACCCTGGCTGACCGATTTGTCCCGCACGCCGGCCCACGCCCGCGCCGAAACCGTTGCCGAACAGCCAATGTTTCGCCAGGCCTTGCGCGAGCGCCGTTGCCTGTTGCCGGCCAATGGTTTCTACGAATGGCGCGGCACGACGCGCAAGCGCCCGTACTGGCTGACGCCGGGGGAGGGCTCGTCATTATTTTTTGCGGCGATCTGGGAGGCCTACCCGGTACAGGAGCAGGTGTGGCTGAGTACCGCGGTGATCACCCAACCGGCGGCGAGCCAGCGGCGGCCGTTGATTCTTGATGAGGCGGGGCAGGCCGCGTGGCTGGACCCCGAGACGCCGTTGCATGCTTTGCAAGCCTTGCTGGCCAGTGAGCCTGCCGCATTGCGCGAACGGGTTTTGGCCAACATGGTGAATGATCCGAAGCTCAATGGGCCGGAGTGTCTCACTCCGGGTTGAGTTATTGGTGGCTGAACGGCGATGTGAGCTTTGTCTGAATTGTGCGTCTTACGTCCATCGTATCTGGCGTCGATACATTTCCACGCCTAGGATACGCGGCATGTTTTCAGGGAGTTTTTTGATGAACAAGATTTTGGTTGTCAGTGTACTGAGCGCGGCGCTATTGCTCACCGGTTGCCAGTCGGTCAATACCACCAGTGGCGGCGCCGTGGGTGTGGAGCGCAAGCAGTACATGTTCAGCATGTTGTCCGCGCAAGAGGTCGACCAGATGTACGCCCAGTCCTATCAGAAGACAGTGGGCGAGGCGTCGAGCAAAGGTGTGCTGGACAAGACCAGCAATGAAGCCCGGCGGGTTCAGCTGATTGCCGACCGGCTGATTGCCCAGGCGCCGAACTTCCGTCCGGACGCGGCCCAGTGGAAGTGGGAAGTCAACCTGATCAAGAGCGATGAACTCAACGCGAACTGCGGTCCTGGCGGCAAGATCATCTTTTACACCGGGCTGATCGACAGCCTGCATCTGACCGACGATGAAATCGCCGCGATCATGGGCCATGAAATCGCCCACGCCCTGCGCGAGCACGGTCGTGAAGCGATGTCCAAGGCGTACGGCATGGAAATGGCGAAGCAGGGCGCGGGTGCGTTGTTCGGGTTGGGGCAGGACACACTGGCTCTGGCCGATACAGTGGCCAACTATGGCATGACCTTGCCCAACAGCCGCGCCAATGAAAACGAAGCGGACCTGATCGGTCTGGAACTGGCCGCCCGCGCCGGTTACAACCCGAATGCCGCGATTACCTTGTGGAACAAGATGACCAAGGCTTCGGAAGGTTCGCCACCGGAGTTCATGAGCACTCACCCGGCGTCGTCGAGCCGTATTGCGGCGTTGCAGGCGGCGATTCCGAAGGTCATGCCTTTGTATGAGCAGGCCAAGAAGTCCTGATAGTCATGTGCTGAGGCTGCTGGCCTCTTCGCGAGCAGGTTCGCTCCCACAGGGAAATGCATTCCAACTGTGGGAGCAAGCCTGCTCGAGATGAACGATAACGCGGTCTAACGACCTATCGGGTCAAACCCACCCGCTGCTCTGCATCGCCTTGTACACCGCGACAATCGCCAGGACGAAGAACGCCGACGCCGCCAGTCGACGGATCAGGGTCAGTGGCAATTTGTCCGCGGCAAAGTTACCGGCCAATACCACGGGCACGTTGGCAATCAGCATGCCGAGGGTGGTGCCGATGATCACCAGCCACAACTCCGGATACTGCGCAGCCAGCATCACGGTCGCGATCTGCGTCTTGTCGCCGATTTCCGCCAGGAAGAACGCGATCAGCGTGGTCAGGAACGGGCCGAACTTGCGGGCGGTGCTGGCCTCGTCGTCATCCATCTTGTCCGGAACCAGGGTCCACAGGGCCGTGGCGGCGAAGCTCGCGGCGAGGATCCAGTGCAGCATCGTGTCCGAGAAGAAACTCCCGACCCAGGCACCGACCGCACCGGCGGCCGCGTGGTTGGCCAGGGTCGCGGCGACGATACCGGCGATGATCGGCCAGGGCTTGCGGAAACGGGCAGCGAGAATGAGCGCGAGCAGTTGCGTCTTGTCGCCGATTTCGGCCAAGGCAACGATTGCGGTAGGTACGAGTAGTGAATCCAGCATCAGGGTTTTCCTAAGGGGCGGGTCGACACGGCTATGACACGTACAGCCTTCCCGCCCCGGGTAAGGTGTTCGTGTCATAGGTCTTGTCAAACCCTGCGATCCATCTGATGTGGATGCTTGGGTCGCATGCGCCATGGTCTTTTGACCAAGTATGTTGACGCATGCCGGACGAGCGTGGCGCTCGTGGGAGACTACTCCCCTAGGACGGAGCGGATTCTGCCTAGGCAGAATCCATTCGGCAAGCCTTCTTTTTCAAAAGAAGTTCTATCCGCGCTTGGCCCGGTAGATCCGAAAGCCCTGTCCTTCGGCCTTGATCGCACACACGCCAAGGTGCTCTTCGATCAGCGGTTGATACTTAAGGAAACTGTTGGCGACCAAGCGCAGTTCGCCACCGTTTTTCAGATGTTTTGCCGCTTTTCGCAGCAAGTTTTCCGTTGCGAAATAGTCGGTGTGCACGCCGACATGGAACGGCGGGTTGCTCAGGATCGCACTCAAACCCATCGGCGCGGCATCGATTCCGTCACCGGTAATCACCTCGGCTTCCAGACCATTGGCGGCCAGGGTCAGACGACTGCTGGCAGCGGCAAAGGCATCCACGTCCAGCAAAGTGACCTGATTGTGCGGGTAACGACGCTTCACCGCCGCACCCAAAACCCCTGCGCCGCAGCCGAAATCGAGCAGGTGACCGCTGGGCAGTTTATCCAGATGCTCCAGCAACAGCGCACTGCCGCGATCGAGGCGGCCATGGCTGAACACCCCCGGCAGGCTGATGACCTTCAACGGGCCTTCGGCCAGCGGCAGTTCGTAGGTCTGCGCCAGGCTTTCCAGCGGTTTGGCTTGCGGCGCGTTGGCCACGGTGACCAGCCAGAGCTGGCAGTGACGCGCGCTGTCGAGTTTGCGTGGCTTGCCGAACGGATTGAGTTGTTTGGCGGCACCTTCGATGCCGCTTTTTTTCTCTCCGACCAGGTACAGCTCGCGACCCGCCAGCCGCGAGGCGAGGGCGTTGAGGATGTAGTCGGTCAGGTCCTTGGCCTTGGGCAGGAAGACCACCGCTGTATCGAACTCGCGCTCGGGCGCGTTCACACCAAAATGGCTGCGCTCGGCGAAGCGGGCGTCCAGCGCGGCCTGATCGCCGGCGTGCCAGCACCAGCCATGAGCGTCGGGCAGGCGGCCCAGCAAGTCGTCGGCGGGCAAACCGGCCAACAACACCGAACCCTGGAATAACTCGGCCTGACGAAGCAGTACTTCACTGCGCGGATCCATAACTGCTCCCGTGGAAAAAAGTGCCGCAGTTTATCAACTGACGACCCGCAGCGCCTTACCGCTGAAGTATCCCAGTGCGTTTTCGGTCACTTGGCCAACGATTCGCTGGCGCGCTTCGCGGCTGCCCCAGGCGTTGTGCGGGGTGACGATCAGGCGCGGGATGTCGTGGGCCAGCAGCGGATTGCCATTGACGGGAGGCTCGACGCTCAGCACGTCAGTGGCGGCGCCCCCCAGATGTCCATTGCGCAAGGCGTCGGCCAGTGCCTGTTCATCAATCAATCCACCGCGTGCGGTGTTGACCACGAACGCGCCGGATTTCATTGAGGCCAGTTCGCGGGCACCGATGAAGTGGCGGGTATGTTCGTTGAGCGGGCAGTGCAGAGTCAGTGCGTCGATTTGCGGTAACAGTTCATCCAGCGGCAAGCGGTCCGGCCGGGCAGGGCGTCCGGGAATTTGCCCCAGCAGAACACGCATGCCGAAGGCTTCAGCCAGCCGTGCGACCGCGCCGCCCAATTCGCCATGACCGAGCAGGCCAAGGGTTTTGCCTTCGAGTTCGACGATCGGGTAATCCAGCAAGCAGAACTGTCTGGCCTGCTGCCAGCGGCCTTCGCCGACGGCTTTTTGATAATCGGCCAGGCGCGTGGCCAGATTGAGCAGCAGCATGATCGTGTGCTGCGCCACCGATGGCGTGCCGTAACCCTGGCAGTTGCACACGGTAATCCCGTGGGCGCGGGCGGCGGCGAGGTCGACATTGTTGGTGCCGGTGGCGGTGATCAGGATCAGTTTGAGATCAGGGCTGGCGGCCATGGTGGCGGCATCGATCAGGATCTTGTTACTGATGGCGACGGTGGCGCCCTTGAGATGGTCGATGACTTGATCGGGCGAGGTCTGGGCGAACAGCTGCAAATCGCTGAAACAGTTGCGCAGCGGGGCAAGGTCAAGGTCGCCGAGGTCCAGGGACGGGTGGTCGAGGAATACGGCGCGGCGAGTGTTCGTCATCAACTGTACCTTTTGTGCAATGAACTGAAGGCGTAATCTGCCAGCCTACCAGATGAAATAAATAGTTACGCTTGGCCTGAAGGAGCCCCCATGTACTGGACCGAGTTCTTGACCGTTGCCCTGATTCACCTGCTGGCCGTGGCCAGCCCCGGCCCGGACTTTGCCGTGGTGGTGCGCGAAAGTGTTACCCACGGTCGTCGCGCTGGCACCTGGACCGCGTTGGGTGTGGGTACGGCGATTTTCCTGCACGTGGGTTACTCGCTGTTGGGTATCGGCCTGATCGTGTCCCAGTCGATCGTGCTGTTCAATGCCTTGAAGTGGGCGGCCGCCGCTTACCTGCTGTACATCGGTTACAAGGCGTTGCGCGCGCAACCGGCCAAGCCTGTGGCAGACGATCTGCACAAGGAAGCCGGGGAGCGCACCGCCCGTGGTGCCTTCACTTCGGGGTTCGTCACCAATGGTCTCAACCCGAAAGCCACCCTGTTCTTCCTGTCGTTGTTCACTGTGGTCATCAATCCGCAAACGCCACTGGCCGTGCAGGCCGGTTACGGGGTTTACCTGGCGGTGGCGACAGCGATCTGGTTCTGCCTGGTGGCGATGCTGTTCAGCCAGCAGCGCGTACGCGCCGGTTTCGCCCGCATGGGTCACTGGTTCGACCGGACCATGGGCGCGGTGCTGATTGCAATTGGCGTGAAGCTGGCTTTTACCGAGATGCATTGATTGCGTAGTGACTGCAGGCCGAGAATCCCTGTGGGTGATGGCGCAACGCTAGCATTCGTAGGGTTCTGCAAATCATTCCTTTGGCTGATTTGGCTGACCTTCAAGGGCACTACAGTGCGTACTTTCAGTCACGACCGTGCAGTCAGATTAAAGGGATTATTATGTTGCAGACTCGCGTTATCCCCCCGGCCGAAGGCGCTTACCAGTACCCGCTGTTGATCAAACGGCTGCTGATGTCCGGTGCCCGTTATGAGAAAACCCGCGAGATCATTTACCGCGACAAGTTGCGCTATAGCTACCCGACCCTGATCGAACGGGTGGCCCGCCTGGCCAACGTGCTGACTGCGGCCGGGGTCAAGCCCGGGGATGCCGTGGGTGTGATGGACTGGGACAGCCATCGTTACCTGGAATGCATGTTCGCCATCCCGATGATCGGCGCGGTGATCCACACCATCAACGTGCGCCTGTCGCCGGAACAGATCCTCTACACCATGAACCACGCCGAGGACCGCTTTGTGCTGGTCAACAGCGAGTTCGTCGGCCTTTACAAGGGCATCGAGGGGCAACTGACCACGGTCGACAAAACCCTGCTGCTGACTGACCTGCCGGAAAAAACCGCGGACCTGCCGAACCTCGTCGGCGAATACGAACAGCTGCTGGCCGCGGCGAGCCCGCAGTACGACTTCGAGGATTTCGATGAAAACTCGGTCGCGACCACGTTCTATACCACCGGCACCACCGGCAATCCCAAGGGCGTGTACTTCACCCATCGGCAACTGGTGCTGCACACCATGGGCGTGTCGACCATCATGGGCGCGATCGACAGCGTGCGCCTGCTGGGCACCAACGACGTGTACATGCCGATCACCCCGATGTTCCACGTCCACGCCTGGGGCTTGCCGTATGTGGCGACCATGCTCGGGCTCAAGCAGGTGTATCCCGGCCGCTATGACCCGGAGTACCTGGTGGAGTTGTGGCGCAAGGAGAAGGTCACGTTCTCCCATTGCGTACCGACCATTTTGCAGATGGTCCTCAATGCCAAGGCCGCGCAGAACGTCGACTTCGGCGGCTGGAAAATCGTCATCGGCGGCAGCGCCCTGAACCGCACGCTGTACGAGGCGGCCAAGGCCAAAGGCATTCAGTTGACCGCCGCCTACGGCATGTCGGAAACCGGGCCACTGGTGTCGTGCGCGCATTTGAACGACGAATTGATGGCGGGTACCGAAGACGAACGCACCACTTACCGGATCAAGGCCGGTGTGCCGGGGCCACTGGTGGAGGCGGCGATCGTCGACACCGAGGGCAACTTCCTGCCCGCCGACGGTGAGACCCAAGGCGAGCTGGTGTTACGCGCGCCATGGCTGACCGAGGGGTATTTCAATGAACCGCAGAAGGGCGCCGAGCTCTGGGCCGGAGGCTGGCTGCACACCGGTGACGTGGCGACCCTGGACAGCATGGGCGTGATCGACATTCGTGACCGGATCAAGGACGTGATCAAGACCGGTGGCGAGTGGATCTCCTCCCTGGACCTGGAGGACCTGATCAGCCGTCATGCGGCGGTACGCGAAGTAGCAGTGGTCGGGATCCCCGATCCGCAGTGGGGCGAGCGGCCGTTTGCCCTGCTGGTGATCCGTGAGGGACACGCAATCGGGGCGCGGGAACTCAAGGAACACCTCAAGCCGTTTGTGGAGCTGGGACACCTGAGCAAGTGGGCGATTCCGAGCCAGATCGCCCTTGTTACTGAAATTCCCAAGACCAGCGTCGGCAAACTCGACAAGAAGCGCATTCGTGTCGACATCAGCGAATGGCAAGCCACCAACAGTACCTTCCTCTCGACGCTTTAAGCGTCTCCTGGCGTGCCCGAAAGGGCACGCCGGCCCCACCAAGCAAGCGCTTGGCTTGTCAAATCGAATTTTTCAGCCATCCTTGCCGTGCCGACGGGTGTCGGACTGGCGAAAGGACTGTTCCAGAGTGGCTGGCAACTGCAAATCACACTTTAGAGGGATCAAGCGCTACTACCTGCTGGCTATAGTCTGCTCAAGGATTTTTAAGAACGGGGCAACCGCACGAACAGGGGCGATGCAACTTTGGAATGACTTTGGGATGCCATGGCTCCCGGTTATCCACAACGTTTTTAGAAGTGCTCTTGCCATAAAAATAAAATGCACATGGAGTAGCGTCGATGACATCAGTTAATCAGTTCTGGCGCCGGGCGAAACTGCCCCTGGCTGTCAGTCTTGCCTCTACGCTCGCCGGGCCAGCATTCGGCGTCAGTTTCAACGTCGGTGAAATCGAAGGTCAATTCGACTCATCCCTGTCGATCGGTGCCAGTTGGTCTACCGAAAGTGCCAACAAGAACCTCATCGGTGTCAACAACGGCGGCAAGGGCCTGTCCCAGACTTCTGATGACGGTCACCTGAACTTCAAGAGCGGGGAAACCTTCTCGAAGATCTTCAAGGGCATCCATGACCTTGAACTGAAATACGGCGATACCGGTGTTTTCGTCCGTGGCAAATACTGGTACGACTTCGAACTGAAGGACGAAAGCCGTCCGTTCAAGGACATCAGCGACGAGGGCCGCAAGGAAGGCGCCAAGTCCGCCGGCGGCCAGATCCTCGACGCCTTCGTCTACCACAACTACGCCATTGCCGATCAGCCAGGCTCCGTGCGTCTGGGCAAGCAGGTCGTGAGCTGGGGTGAAAGTACCTTCATCGGTGGTGGCATCAACTCGATCAACCCGATCGACGTCTCCGCGTTCCGCCGTCCAGGTGCCGAGATCAAGGAAGGCCTGATCCCGGTCAACATGTTCTATGTGTCCCAGAGCCTGACCGAAAACCTCTCGGCCGAAGCGTTCTACCAAATTGAATGGGACCAGACCGTCGTCGACAACTGCGGTACGTTCTTCTCCCAGCCGGACATCGTCGCCGACGGCTGCGACGACAACCTGCGTGTGCTGAACAAGCGCTCGCAAATTCCGGCCATTGCCCTGGGGCCATTGGCTGCCAACGGCGTCGACGTCAACGAAGAGGGTGTTCTGGTGCGTCGTGGCCCCGATCGTGATGCCCGCGACAGCGGTCAGTGGGGCGCGTCCTTCAAGTACATGTTCGATCCGCTGGACACCGAGTTCGGCGCCTACTTCATGAACTACCACAGCCGTGCGCCGATCTTCAGCGCCACCGGTGCGCCGCAGTCGGTCTACAACACGGCCAGAGGGTTGCCCGGCCCGTTCGCGGCACTCGGTCCACTGCTGGTGGCAGGTAATTCGCAATACTTCATCGAATACCCCGAGGACATTCGCCTCTATGGCTTGAGCTTCTCCACCACCCTGCCTACCGGTACGGCGTGGAGCGGTGAGATCAGCTACCGTCCGAACGCGCCGGTGCAGCTCAACTCCACCGACATCCTGTTCTCCGGTATACGTCCATTGGGCAATAACAACCCGAACAATCCGTTGACCAATGCATCGCTGCTTACCGGCGTGCCGGGTCAGGACCTGCACGGGTATCGTCGCAAGGAAGTCACCCAGTTCCAGACCACCCTGACGCACTTCTTCGACCAGGTCATGGGCGCCAGCCGTCTGACCCTGGTGGGCGAAGTGGGCGTGACCCACGTTGGCGGCCTGGAAAGCACGTCCGACGTTCGTTATGGCCGCGATCCGGTCTACGGCCCGGGTGAGTTGCCAGCCTCTGGCGCGCTCGATACCTGCGTGGCGCTCAACACCAGCACCATCAACGGTGCCGGCCCGGGTACGCCGACCAACAACCGCAGCCGCAACTGCACCGACGAAGGCTTCACCACCGCGACTTCGTGGGGCTACCGCGGTCGTGCCATCTGGGAATACAACGACGTGTTTGCCGGTGTGAACCTCAAGCCGAACGTTGCCTGGTCCCATGACGTGAGTGGTTACTCCCCTGGTCCTGGCGGCAACTTCGAGGAAGGCCGCAAGGCGGTGAGCCTGGGTGTCGACGCCGAATACCAGAACACCTACACCGCAAGCCTGGCCTACACCAATTTCTTCGACGGCAAGTACACCACCGTGGATGACCGTGACTTCGTTGCGCTCAGCCTCGGCGTGAACTTCTAAGCACAGTATTTTCAGGACGAACACACATATGAAAATAACAAAGAGTCTGTTCCACGCCGGTGTTCTGGGTCTTTCGCTGCTGGCGACCAGCGTCATCGCAGCGGTACCCCAGGCCGAGGCCGACAAGCTGGGCAAGAGCCTGACCCCGATGGGCGCCGAAATGGCGGGTAACGCCGACGGTTCGATCCCGGCCTGGAAGCCGATGGCGAAAAACGCCGGTACGGTCGACAGCAAAGGTTTCCTGTCCAATCCGTTCGCCAGCGAAAAACCGCTGTTCACCATCACGGCGCAGAACGTCGACCAGTACAAGGACAAGCTCGCCCCGGGCCAGTACGCGATGTTCAAGCGCTATCCGGAAACCTACAAGATGCCGGTCTATCCGTCCCATCGCGGTGCCACCGTGCCGGATGACGTGTTCGCCGCTATCAAGAAGAACGCAACCAACACCAAGCTGGTGTCCGGTGGCAACGGCCTGGAGAACTTTGAAACCGCCATTCCGTTCCCGATTCCGAAAAGCGGCGTTGAAGTCATCTGGAACCACATCACCCGTTATCGCGGTGGTAGCGTGACTCGCCTGGTAACCCAGGCCACGCCACAGCCGAACGGCTCGTTCAGCCTGGTGTACTTCCAGGACCAGTTCGTGTTCCGCGACAAGATGAAGGATTACGATCCGGCGAACCCGGGCAACATCCTGTTCTACTTCAAGCAGAAAGTGACTGCCCCGGCACGTCTGGCCGGTGGTGTGCTGCTGGTGCACGAAACCCTCGACCAGGTGAAAGAGCCGCGTTCGGCGTGGGTCTACAACGCCGGCCAGCGTCGTGTGCGTCGTGCGCCACAAGTGTCCTATGACGGCCCGGGTACCGCGGCCGATGGCCTGCGTACCTCCGATAACCTGGACATGTTCAACGGTGCACCGGATCGCTACGACTGGAAGCTCGAAGGCAAGAAAGAGATGTACATCGCCTCCGACGCCTACAAGCTCGACGACCCGAGCCTCAAGTACACTGACATCATCAAGGCCGGTCACATCAACCAGGACCTGGCTCGTTACGAGCTGCGCCGGGTGTGGCATGTGGTTGCCACCTTGAAGGAGGGTCAGCGTCACATCTACGCCAAGCGTGACTTCTACATCGACGAAGATACCTGGCAGGCAGCGGTCATCGACCATTACGACGGTCGTGGCCAACTGTGGCGCGTAGGTGAGGCACATGCCGAGAACTATTACGACAAACAAGTGCCGTGGTATGCCCTGGAAGCCCTGTATGACCTGCAATCGGGTCGTTACCTGGCGCTGGGCATGAAGAACGAAGAGAAGTCGGCTTATGACTTCGGCTTCACTGCCACCACCAGCGACTTCACCCCGGCCGCCCTGCGTCAGGATGGTGTTCGCTAAGGTGAGCTGAGTAGAGGCCGCACCCTCTGAAAACGCCCCGACTGGTTCGGGGCGTTTTTTTTTGTTTGTAGACTTTTTGTAGCCATTTGTAGCAATTGCCTTCATTCCCTATCCGTTTACGGCTAGTCTGCGGACATCTGCAACGCCGCCACCCGCATTTCAAACAAGAGCCGGCTATGACTGATTTGTCTACATCCCCAGGTTCTGCAAACATTGCCGTCGCGACACTCGACGGGCGCTTCTTCCGCCCGCCGTTGCCCGACGGCCATGTGCTGCGTCCACGTTTGTGCGAGCGCCTGAGTGCCGGGCTCGGTGGCAGGTTGCTGCTGGTCAGCGCACCGGCAGGGTTTGGCAAGAGTTCGTTGGCGGTGGAATTCTGTCAGGGGTTGCCGGCGCACTGGCAAAGTCTCTGGCTGGGCTTGAGCCCGAGAGACAGTGACCCGGGGCGTTTTCTCGAACGCCTGCTGGAAGGCCTCCAGGACTATTTTCCGCACTTGGGCAGACAATCCCTCGGACTGTTGAAAATGCGCCAGCGCCATCAGCCGTTCGCGTTCGAAGAATGGCTCGACGGACTGCTTGACGAGTTGGCCGAGCACCTGTCCACCGCGACGCCATTGCTGCTGGTGCTGGATGATTACCATCTGGCCCAAGGGCCGGTGCTGGACCGTTGCCTGCAATTTTTCCTCAATCATCTTCCCGATGGCTTGCTGGTGATGGTCACCAGTCGCCAGCGCCCCGACTGGCATCTGGCACGGCTGCGGCTGTCGCGACAACTGCTTGAGTTGCATGAACAGGATCTGCGCTTGACTCACGACGAGGCCTTGAGCCTGCTCGACCGGCACAGCAGTTCCTTGCGCGGCGAGGCGCTGGAAAACCTGATCCAGCGCAGCGAAGGTTGGGTCGCGGGGTTGCGCTTCTGGCTGCTGGCCGCCTCGGAGGCGGGTACCGACGGCGCGCTGCCGCAATCGTTGCACGGCGGGGAAGGGCTGATCCGCGATTACCTGCTCGAAGAGGTCATCGATTGCCTGCCCGCCGAGGTCCAGTCGTTCCTCTATGACACGGCGCCCCAGGAACGCTTTTGCAGTGAACTGTGCGACGCCGTTCGCGATGCCCATGACAGCGGGGAGATCCTGCGCTTCCTGCTCGCCCACCAAGTGTTCCTGGTGCCGCTGGACGAACATGGCCACTGGTATCGTTACCACCACCTGTTTTCCGATCTGTTGCGCACGCGCCCGACCTCCCAGTCGATGGTGCCGGCCGCCAGCCTGCACCTGCGCGCCTGCCGCTGGTTCAATGCCCAGGGCCTGCTCGATGAGGCCGTGGAACAGGCCTTGCGTGCCGGTCACCTGGATGTCGCGGCGAACCTGGTGCAGAACCTTTCCGAAGAACAACTGCTGGCCGAGCAGAACGTCGGCATGTTGCTGCGCTGGAAAATGGACTTGCCTGACAGCTTGCTGATCAGCACGCCGCGACTGATTGTGTTGTATAGCTGGGCGCTGGGGATGGCTTGCCAACTGGATGCCGCCGAGGAGCTGGCCAGCCATTTGAGCCGCTTCCTGCCTGCTCCGTCGGCCACCGCCCAGAAGTCCATGCTGGCCCAATGGCTGGCGTTGAGCGGCATCATTGCCCGTGGGCGCGGCAACCGCGAACTGACGCTGCAGTACTGCGGCGAAGCATTGGAAAGTCTTCCGCCCAAGCGTTACGGCCAGCGCCTGATGTGCCTCTCGACCCTGTCCAACCTGGCCATTGCCGACGGTGATTTGTGGCGGGCACGAGGGCTTAACCGCGAATCGCTGGAGCTGGCACAACGGGTCGGCAACCCCTTGTTCGAAGCACTGGCGCACTACGATCGCGCCCGGGTGCTGCAAGCGCGCGGAGAAATCTGTCGGGCGCTGGAAGAGGTCCGTCAGGGAATGCAGCGTTTGCAGAGCTTGTCTGCGCAACGGCTGTATGCGGTTCGCGCCCGACTGACCTTGTACGAAGGCTTTTTGCTGGCCCTGCGCATGCAGCCGCAATTGGCGCGGGTGCGATTGCAGACCGGTTTGAGCGAGGCGCGCGCCTGTCGTGACATCAGCGTGCTGATCGGCCACTGCGTGATTGCCAGGCTGGAAGGCAGCAGCGGCGAGTTTGCCAAAGCCTTTGCCGAACTGGCCGAAGCCGAACGGCTGATGCACATCTGGGACGTGCCGCCGATCTACTACCTGGCCATGATCACCCTGGTCAAATGTGAGCTCTGGCTGGCCCAGGGGCGCACCGATCTGGCCGAAGCCTGGCTGGCGCGCTTGGGGCAGACCTATAACGGCGAAAACGGGGCCGCACCACCAGAGTTCCACCCGCAATTGCCGCTGCATATAGAATTGCAACAAGCCTTGCTCGACATCATCCAGGGCCAGCCGATGCTGGCCGAAGGGCGTTTGAATGCGCTGCTCGAACATGGCCAGCAAAGCGGTCGTCAGATGCTCAGTGTCATGGCGCTGACCCAGAAAGTGGCGTTGTTGTTGGGCAGCGGACGGGAACCGGAAGCACGCAAGGCGCTGGCCCAGGCGCTGGACGCCGCTGGCGGAGGGGTGCTGCAACCCTTCGAAGGTTTGTTGGCCGAGCACCCGGACTGGCTGCGAGGGCAGCTTCAAAACTGTCCGCCGACCCCCGTTTCCCTGAGCCTCAGTGAAAAACTGCCGGCATTGGCTGCCCGTCCCGGACTGGAGTCCTGCGCGGCGGCGGAACAGCTCAGCACGCGGGAAATGGCGGTCCTGCGATTGATCGCCCAGGGCTGTTCGAACCAGGAAATCAGCGATCAGCTGTTTATTTCCCTGCACACGGTCAAGACCCACGCCAGCCACATCAACAGCAAGCTCGGGGTCGAGCGGCGTACGCAGGCGGTGGCGCGGGCCAAGGAATTGGGGGTGTTGGGTTAAGGATTTTTCATGTTACCCATCGCGGTCATTGGCTCGCTGCCCAATTGTGCGAAAATCACTCGTCCCCGTTTCTCGAGCAGACCCCGATGTCCCAGCAACCCACCCTCATCCGCGAAACCTTCCCCGTCGGCCCTTTGCAGTGCAACTGCAATGTCACGTGACTGGCGATCACGTTGATTTATAAGGTGCTTGTATAAAAATATCTTTTATTTCAAATACTTGTGTTCTTGCAGTGATGTGCGTTTCTAAGCGTACTTTTGCAGTGTTTTGCTCTCGCAGTGTGCCAAAATTGTGCCCTCATAAATGTTGTGTCAGAGCCCTAGGCCTTTCTGAATCCTCTTCAAAAACCCTTCTGATGTGAACCCTCAAAACCAGTCACTGGCAGGGTGACCCGACTCGGGCACCTTCTAGCACTCTGTAGCAATGCCCTGCGGTGTGTGTCTGTGCGATGCGGTAATCAAGGTAAAAGTCTTTCCAAGTATTCACCTACGAGCGAAGTCGGTAACCCGAGAACCTGTGCGCATTCGAACCAACCAATGCGTGTCGAGGCCTGTACGGCCTAGCAAGGAGTCTTGAGGATGAAAGCGCTACTTACCGTTGATGATCTGTCTGATTGCATTCATAAATCGGTCACCAGCATTCGCAGCGACGTAACACGCAACCCGCTGTCCTTGCCGCCGATCTGTCGGCTACCTGGCACCAAGAGGCTTCTATGGCGCGCAGAAGACGTAGAGCGCTGGTTGGCAGATCACGTATCAGGTTTTGCTCTGACGACAGGGACAGCCACCGATGAGGCTGTTAAAGCCAAGCCGGGTCGACCTACAAAGGCGCAACAAATCAAAAAGCAGAAGATTCGTTCGTCTTCGTCAGGAAGCCAGAGCAGCACAGCATCTGTTGGTGTCTGATCATGAGTTATAGCTTCCCGGAGCCTCAAAACGCTAACGAAGCGCGTTTGCAAAAGGCTCAGGCCAGACGGCCATCAAGGGAAAGATCCTCGGAGCAGCTCCCGCTTTGGCCGGATTCCACGCGAGGAGTACCGAATGTTTGGCTCCGGTGCGCATTGTTTGCAGGTATTCAAGGCAAGGGGCGAAAGGCCTTGAGGCGCGAACTGCTTGCTACTGTCGATGGAGTCGAGATTCGCTTTTCTGGGTGGCAGCTTGACCAATCAGATTTAGACGTCTGGGAGACGGTCATTCATTTGGCACGCCATCATAGGATCGGCAACCGAGTTCAGTTCAGCGAAGTTCAAGTGCTAAAGACATTGAAGCGCTCTACAGGAACCAGCGATCGATTGTGGTTGAGATCAGCACTGGTCCGTCTCGCGGGGGCAACAATTGAAATGAAATATGGCAACCTCATGTTCTTTGGAGCATTGCTCAAAGGGGCTGGGGACGAGATGACCGGCTTGTACGTTATAGAGCTTGAGTCACGGCTTGAGGCGCTATACATGGCAGGCTGGACTCAAATCGAATGGGATGAGCGTGTACTCCTCAGACGCAAACCACTTGCTCTGTGGCTCCATGGTTGGTTTTGTAGCCATGCCGAACCTTTCCCTCTTGGCATAGAAACAATTCAACGGCTGAGTGGGAGCGTGAACGCGCATCCGGCCAGTTTTAAACGTCAGCTGAGTAAAGCGCTTGATGAACTTGTTTTGATTGGGGCTCTCGTCTCATGGAGGTTGAGTGGTCACCGGGTATGTGTGATCCGCACACCAACACCAAGCCAGCAACGTCATTTGATTAAGAAAAAACGTAAGGGGGGGCGGTAAACACACCTACCGACCCCAGCCAATAAGGACGATTGTGTCCGCGTAAATCTATGCGGAGCCGATGGACATGCGTGCAGGCACTGAGACGGCGCTGGCAAGGTAGTCGCGGTGTTCGGAGCGGCGAAGCCGCATTGTGCTTATCTGTTCGCCAACCGCCGCGCCAGGACTAACGGTGCGATCAATTTGGTTGACACAAGTCTCACCTTGTATACGATGCAATCGAGCGCGAAACCAGTGGTCTTCAGCGGCAATGACTGGCGTAGGAACCCCGGCGATGGCTGAACATCGGCGTAGGGTGAGACCTCCACACCCCTGCTTGAGGGTGTGTATATGAATATCAAGCTTCAAATTCGAGGGCTACTGTGACCAGTAGCCCTTTTTCTTTGCCCTCAAAAAAGCGTGTAGCGCTTGTAGAGCAGCTCGCCATGACGATGCTTGTTGAGCGATTTGGCGTCGGTGGGCATGAGGTTTCAAAACATCTTTCCATCGATGACCAACGCTTACATCCGTCCGGCCAAGTCATCTAAGTGGCCGCCCATTTATCCATGCAAGGTGTGTTGGGCAGACGCTTACAAAAAACTGGGTAGGTGAGCCTGTGGATAAGTGCATTTTTGGACGTGGGATACGATGCACCAGGACATGGGATGCGATGCACTCGAAATGGGATACGGTGCACAGAATTGTGGGATACGATGCACGAAAGTATGGGATACGATGCACACTATCCACAGGGTGTAATCGGCTGTAGGCCTTGCGCAGCAAGGGATAGCGCAGCGTGGAGAAAATGCCCTAATCCTTTTTTAATCCTTATTTAATCAAAGAGACCTCACTGTCCCTCTTGTGTTAACAACTCTGAAGCTAAGTGGACCGTGCTGTTTTGTCAGCAGAATGGCCGGGACGCTGACACTTGAGTGATTCTGCGACGTCACCATCACGCATCGCTACTGACCCAGTCGAACTTCAGGTCATCCCATCGTTTGGAATTGGGATGGATCGCTAAAGGGTCGCTAGCATATTTTCTGGCAGCGTCGTCCGATGGTGGATACCTCAATCCGGCCTTCTCACAGTAATCGGGATATGATTGTAGTTTTATGGTTTCCATGCGAATTAGTTCTTTTTTTATGTCAAGGTATACTCCAAGTAGGAGAAGCCTGATTTTAATATCGCCATTGGATATGCATTGAAACAAGCTTCTATAAGCCCCTATTCCATCGGAATTTATTTTGAATAAGCTGATTGCATGAGTGTGTAACCTGTATAGGGCGACGGCTTCTATAAAACATCCGAATGGCAGGTCGTGAAAGTCTGTTTCCGTTGCGAGCATTATTTCGCCTTCAAATACCCTCAAGGCTTCGCAAATATCGTATTGGTTGTCGTGTTTGGAAAGTGCTTCATTCCATGACTTGTCATCCATGAAGTGAGCATTGGCATCTACCCTTGTTTTGCAGAGTTTCCAAAGCTGATCTGGTTCTCCCCATAGAGCTTCCCAAAGATTTGAAGGGCCGTTGTGATAGAGGTCTTGTGCGTCACTGAATAGTTCGTGTAGTAGGTCCAGCTGCTCATTCTGTAATGCTGTACGTCCTTTAAAGCTGCCTGCCCATCTATTGCTTTCGGCTGTATTGGCTCGGTTGTATAGTCCTTTTGTAATCATCTCTTGGTCGAACCACTTTGCGAAAGTGTCCGCAAATGGCATGCCAACGCGCAACGATAGCTCATTTAAGAGGGCCTTTGTTCTAAGGCGATTTCTGAAAAGTCGAGTTTCTTTATCGGAAGATGAGGTTTTTACGGTCATCAAGGTTAACTCCCAGGAAAATTTCTACCTGCAAATCTATACCAAACTGACGCAATCTGCATCTGTCCAAATCGCTTTCGATATTGTCTGGAGCTTGCTGCCGGTATATCGAAATTTATCCGTTCGATATACCGGAATCATATGAAGTCCATAATTGATTATCTGCAGGATAAATACGGCTCACTTATGACCGTTGAGCAGTTGGCGCAAGCTCTAAGCCGCAAACCATCTGGGCTTCGTGGCGTACTGCAGAAACCAACGGAGCCCTGGATGTTTGAATTGAATCGGGTCAAGCGGCGTATCGGGCGGCGTATTTACTTCCCTACGGATGCTGTAGCCGCATTGCTTAACGGCGAATTCGGTCACCAAGAAGCTGGTTCATGATTAATTCGATATGCCTGGAAAGACCAGTTAAAGGAAATTGGCTGTAATAGAACGTCAGCGCCGACCAGTGACCATAAAAAATGGGGCGAAAAGCAGATTAAGAATCTAGTTTCCCTAGGAGCGATCATGAAATCATTGTCACTGAGAATAGCCGAGCGCGTAACAGCTTCGACAGACGCGCCTATAGGGGACAAGAATCGCGCCGCATTCATCATGCTGAGAACCGAGATCCAAAGTGCTATTGATCACGGATGGTCGATTTTAAAAATATGGGAGGTACTACGAGATGATAATTCAATCAATTTTGGCTATCAGGCATTTCGGCGTTACGCCCACCAGCTTTGCTCCGAAACAGATGAGTGAGTGTCGCAATGGCTAATCAAGCGTTGCTAAACCGATCTCCTACCTTTCTTAAGTCGAACAACCGTTCTTAGCGCGGTCAAACCCTGTTCAGGTGCGTTTTTATCGCGAACAATATTAATTGTCCGCGATAAAACACCGCATTGATCGCCAGAAGAACACGCGATTGAACGCTAAAGGAACATCGAAGTGCAGGGCAAGACAGGTGAAGTTAGCTAACCGGCAAGCCGGTCAGCCAATTTCACTATCACTTATTCGCGCCTGCCGGCACTCAACGTGGACTTGCTCTGCGAGGCCATTCGCATCCGCGAAGTGAAGTGAAGTTCACCATGAACATAGGAGGAACCCGCTATGCAAACGAAGAAGCCTGGTATCGACACCAGAAAACATGGCAAGCACTTGCGAGTGCCCGTCCTACCTGGCGAGGAAGCTCTGATTAAAGAAAATGCAGCCCGCGCAAGCCTGACTGTCGCGGAATATCTGAGGCGCCTAAGTCTGGGGCATGTGATTAAGGGAACTATCGACTCTGAAAACGTGCTGAAGCTCGTAAAAATCAATGCTGACCAAGGACGCCTGGGAGGGCTTCTCAAGCTTTGGCTGACTGACGACCCCAAGCTGGCGTTAGCCAACATCGCTTGGACGCCAGCCGTTGTGAGGGCACTTCTGAAGCGCATAGAAGCCAACCAAGACGAAATGCTGCGACTGGTGCAGTCACTCAAATTTTAGCCGCTAAAAAACCAATCTTTCAGACACGTGCTTCCCTTTGGAGTTTCCATGAACAAAACCGAAGGTTTTATCGCAGGTTGCTTGCTGACCATCTCGATGACGCATTTACAGCAGGCGCTCGCCGGCATCCCGGTAGTCGACGGATTAAACGTTAGCCAGTCAACCATCAGTGCTATCCAAAACGTGGCTGCCGTCACTAAGCAAATCGAGCAGTACAAGACCCAATTGGAACAGTACGAAAACATGCTGCAGAACACCGCCGCTCCGGCAGCCTACATCTGGGATGAGGCTGATCGGACTATCTCTAAATTGCTGGCAGCTCAAGACACGCTCACCTACTACAAGAATCAGGCAGGCAGCCTCGAAAGCTACCTCTCCAAATACCAGGATGTTTCGCATTACTCAGCTTCTCCATGCTTTGGCGTCCAAGGCTGCACAAGCAAGGATCAGCAAGCCATTGCAAAGGCCCGAGCCGATGCCAGCACCGCTCGCAAACAGGCTAGCGACGCTCTGCTAAAAAACGTCGATAGCCAACAAGACACCCTGCAAGCAGACGCCGATAACTTAGCGGCAATGCAGCATCAGGCCGTTACGGCCAACGGTCAGATGCAGGCGATCCAATCGGCTAATCAATTAGCCAGCGCGCAAGCCAACCAGCTCCTTCAAATCCGAAGCCTGCTCGTCGCACAGCAAAATTCGGTGGCGACCGACGCCCAGATCAACGGTGACAGAGACTCCCAACAGCTCTCTGCGGATCACCACGCACTGGCCGGACAAAACAGCCCAAGCGCCGAAAAGTCTTGGTAAGGAGGAATGCATGCTCCGACGTTTTTCTGTCTGCGTAGCACTGTCACTCGCCCTCACGGGCGGTTGTGATACGTCAAACAACTCGAAGGTGCTGACTTGCAATGACGATCCCACAGGTCGCCCGAAACACGACCAGGAGCAAATACGGGACGCATGCGCGCTGGACCACCACAACACCCCTAGCAACGATAAAAAATGGTGATGCCATGAGAAAGCTCATTTCAATTCATCTGCTAATCGCCACGCTTTGCATCGCGCAAAGCGTTCAAGCCGCAGGCCTGGACAGCGGCAACATGCTCAACAAAATACTCGAGAGCTTTTCCACAATAGCCATCACCTGGCAATCCAAGATACTGAGTGCAGCCAACTGGCTGTTCTGGAGTCTGGCACTCGTAAGCATGGTTTGGACTTACGGGCTGATGCTTTTGCGTAACGCAGGTCTTCAAGACTTCTTTGCAGAAACGATCAGATTTTTTGGGACACTGGGATTTTTCTGGTGGCTCCTGATAAACGGCCCGGCTATTTCCCTATCGATCATCGACACCATGCGCAAGATCAGCGCTGACGCGTCAGGCCTGGGCAATGGTCTATCCCCATCCGGTATCGTTGATATCGGCTTCAACATACTCACAAAAGTAGGCGAGTCTGCCTCGTTACTGTCCCCAGTCCTCTCTGCCGTTATGCTCGTTGCCGCAATCGTGGTGTTGGTGGTCCTAGCCCTCATTGCCGTCAACATGCTGCTACTACTCGTCTCAGCATGGCTTCTCGCATATGCCGGCGTTTTCTTGTTGGGATTCGGCGGTAGCCGCTGGACGTCAGACATTGCGATCAGCTTCTACAAAGCAGTACTCGGTATAGGGATCCAGCTCTTCACCATGATCCTGCTAATCGGTATCGGAAAGTCCTTCATCGACCATTATTACAAGGCCTTCCAAGAAGGGACGCCGGATTTGAACAGCCTGTGCGTGCTCCTTGTGGCGTCCGTAGTGCTGCTCACTATGGTTAACAAATTGCCTCCGATGCTAGCTGGCCTCGTCAGCTCTGGCGGGCAGTCAGCAGGAATTGGCAGCTTCGGTGCCGGCGCAGCGATTGGTGCTGCGACCATGGCAGCATCTGCGGCAGCTTCAGCAGGAAGCGCGGCATTGGTTGGAGCCAGCGAGGTAGCGGGAGGCACTTCGGCACTAACTGCCGCCTTCAAAGCAGCTCAGGCCAATATGGAAAGCGCCTCTATCGATACCGGTAGCAATGTCGGCGATTCAGGTAGTGGCCAGCACACAGTGAGTGGCCTAGGGCAATCTGCTTTTTGGCAAACAATGGGGTCACCCAACAGCGGACAGGAATCAGGTTATGCCTCGCGAGTGGCGAACGCTGGAAGACTGGCGGCTAATGCAAGTTCGCTTATCGCTGAACATGTGGGTCAAGATATGAGCAGCCAGGCTAGTGCTGCGATAGCAGGCACGGCGGGGGGCAGGTTAGCGGCAGCGATTGATGAAAGTAGCAAGACGTCGCATGCTGACGACAACCCTGTGTTCGAAGGCAATAACTTGAGCACGCGTTCCGATGAGATTTCGGATTTCGTTAACAAGAATCCAACCCAAGATTAGGCTCGACTGGTATCGCCACAATGAAACTGTTGCGGTCATCTCTCCATTTCGGCTCAGGAGCAGAAGCATGAAGCAACACCTCACGCCAACAAAACCGCAATTCATTGAAGAACAAAACGGTGTCACTGATTCGTTGCCAACCTTCGTCACGCGCACGACTCTGCAAGCTATTCTCCAAGCTAATGGAGTAAAAACGCTGCCGGAGCTTGAAACTTGCTCTGTCTCCTTATCACATCTTAAGCAGGTGCCTCCTGGGACACCTGCGACTGAGTAGCTACCTCCGGCATGAGTCCGGGTAGCCATTTACTGCCGTCGGTCCCGCTCTTAATACACGCATAGCTGCCATTGGTGGCAAGGCTCAAAACGGTCCTAGCTTTTAGGCGCCGTTATTTCAGTAGTCCTTGATTGTCGAGCCATCCTTATTTTTCCTGGCCACTTTGGGTATACGCATTTGAGCTACGTCATAGCACCTAGCTCATTTGGTAAAGCAAGCATTTAAACGAGCCGGCTCACAGAGATACACCCAATTGAACCAACTTGACGACAATCTACGTTTTCGCCTAACGGCGCCTGCGACCGCGAGCATGGAGTTTATGCGTCAGTACCCGGCAGACCGGCTAAGCGTTGGTCAAATTCAGGACTGATAACACACGAAACGCGGACACAAAAAAACCGCCATGACTGGACCATGGCGGTTTCATACGTGGTTACATCATTGACCCCAGCGATCCTGCCACAGCTGATAAGCACGATGTACGCACACAGCAGCTGTAAGCAGGTGCCGAAGAATACGAACGAAATCGTCCATATGCCAGTACCTGTAAAAGGGTCCTGCTCTACAGCGGCACCGACCGGAACGCGCACGCTGAAGGGAGTGTCTGACGCTCCCAACGAGCTGGATAGGGGGGATAAATCGGCCTCTAGACATCGGTCAGGGTTCCTACACCCGTTCTGCCCGAGGGCCTGCTTTTGAATCTGGAGCTACTGTAATATGGAATTCTGCAGGTTCAAACTCAATTCATCTCTAATTCCTATGAAACTTGATGCACTAAGTTGTGGATGAGGTCGCAAACCCTTGTGGCATAAGGCCTGTAGCGCAGTAGAAATTCGCAAATATCCCGACGAATAGAATTACTTAACTACCCATTTTTAATGGGTCTTTACCGGGGGTTTTGCGGGGCCAATTCGACGCTCAATTCGGCTACTGTTCGACCGATGGTGTGCATTGTTGGGTAATTTTAGTGGCACCATAATTAACGACGCTTTACTATCGGCCTGTCTGACGCTCTCAACGAGTATCTAAAAAGGGTCTAAGCCTTTTTTAGAAAGAAAAACCGCCTTCCTACGGGCGGTTTTTTTTCGTCCGTCGTTTTTCGCAAACACAAAAACATCTTTTTCAAATGCTCGGTACCAGGCCCGGGCTGGGGAATCTCGACTCGATTAGGCGGCAGCGGCGCGCGCTGGGTGCCGGTGCGCTCACGGCGGGAGAAGGTGCGCACCTGGGCGAGTTTGACGGCGGTGGGCTGGTTTGCCGATGGTATCGGGCTGCGCGGTTTTATCGTGGAGCTGTGACCGGTCACGGGCCTGAATTGCAGGCAAAAAAAAGCCGCCTTAAGGAGGGGCGGCTTTTTCGTGGCAAGTCCGGTAAGGGGCGGGCTTGCGTACTCACAGGGAGCATTCACGTACCGACAGGGTACAAGGTGGCACTACTGGTGGCAATAATTAACGATTGACGGTTTCGTGGCGTGCGCAAAACACAAGATGTAGTAAGAAAAGTCCTTTTTTGATGGTTTTTTGTGCAAAAAGCCAAATTGACCAAAAATACGAAAAAAAATCTTCTCCCGGCAAAGCCCCATAAATCCTCGCTCCGACCGGTAGATGCGCCACCATGTCCGGCCTGTGCGCCGTTTCGCCCCACCACGGCCGGAAAAAAATCGTTACCATGATGCCAGTACCGCGTGTGTCCCGGCCAGCATGGCCCGACGCGCGCTGACTACCTCCTGACACGGCCTTAAGGAAGCCGTGCGGATGACTCAGGAAGTGTCCATCAGCTTCGCCACCTCACAGGGAGCATTCACGTGATCCCGAAGGCACACGAATCCGGGGAGTGTGCTGGAGGTTGGCCCAACCATAAGGGCCAAAACATGCGGAAATTGCTGAAGCATGTGTGGGACGTTTTGCTGGTTTGTGTACGTGTCCATCACGTTTACGAACTGTGGCAAGATCGCTTCAAGGACCTGTAAAAAGG
Source organism: Pseudomonas sp. IT-P74 (assembly GCF_949768175.1). NCBI lineage: Bacteria > Pseudomonadati > Pseudomonadota > Gammaproteobacteria > Pseudomonadales > Pseudomonadaceae > Pseudomonas > Pseudomonas sp. IT-P74. The sequence continues at coordinate 81,769 of NZ_CATKQD010000014.1, forward strand.
TCGGCAAGAGGAACCGCTTGAGCTTCGGCTTGAGCGGTTTTTTTTCGTCCATAAAAAGCCTCGCCGTTTCGGGTTGAGCAGGGGCGCGTCACGCGCGAACGCCGGGCACAAAAAAACCGCCTTGGAAGGGCGGTTGATTTGTGCGCGGCGAATTGGAGGTTCGGCGCGCGGTTCGCTGAAAGCGTCGACGGATTGATCATAAATGAGCATTCGCGCATTGCGCAATGAAAATGCGCGCACTCTGCGGGCAGTTATCGCGCCAGTTAGCGAGTTAACTCGGTATCGGTTCGGCGCGCGAAATCAACCAACGCCAAGGCGAATCTTGTTGAAACGGCGGCGAAACGGCGCGCAACCCCCCGTAATTACAGGCGCTTATGCGCGATCGTGCAAATGTCTAGAACGTCACGGTCATGGCGCGTCAAGGGCTTTCAGCGGTTCCAAAGGTTTATTTCAAAAAAACGACAAAGTGCTTTTTTTTGGCATGCGATTTGGGGTATTACGTAACCCAAGGGCGATGTTTGCCCCGGGCCCCTCCGCATCCACGTCTGGAAAACGTGCCGGAATTGGAAAGGCCGATTAATCCCTGGCTCGCTGAAAGCGTCGACACCTTTCAGTCACCGTCGTTCTGCCCGGTAAGGGCGGCGGTTGTCAGGCTTCTTTGAGGAAGCCGCCTATGCGTCTTTTCAAATTCGTTCGCCGTTTGTGGCAAGGCTTCTGTGCGCTTGTGCGTATGGTCCAGGCCTATCGCGCTTTCGCTTGGTTGCGCGATCACCACGACATGTTTTAACCCGAACACAAACCCGCTTCGGTGGGTTTTTTCTGCCCTCAAAAAAGTCCCGTCGATGCGGGGCTTGCTGGGGTGCCGGGCGGTTACACACTGTAGTTGGGGACGATAGAGAATTCGGAAAAAATCGTACGCTAAGCATTCGGCCTCTCAGGTTGGGACTATAGAGACTGACGCCAAAGCGTCAGATCTGGCACTTGTCCTGTCCCTTGCATTGCACTTGATCCCGCTCTTTCGCCAAAGCCCTTGTTCGTCCTGGTCATCGAGGCAATATCACTTCTTAGGCTTGCACGTGATATTGCCGGTGGTGCCTGAGCATTCAAGCTGAACGCTATCGCCTTTCTCTCTGTAGTTAGTAAGGACAATCACTTTGGACGGAGCCTCGCGTGGGGCAAAGGTGGAGCTTGCGCTAGAGGCGGTACTAACGTTTTGACCGGCCTTTTCAGGCGCAGGTAAGAGATAAACGATCAGCATAAAAGCTGCGGCGCCACTGATTAGGGTCACTATTTTGTTTTTAGCCCCCTCCACTAT